>DATDPG010000086.1 GCA_035292885.1 Bdellovibrionota bacterium
ATCGGCAGACGTGTTCCCGCCGCGGCCAACAAACCGTCCTTTCGATCCTGTTCGCTGCCTACAGAAGGATACGTCTCGACCCAGTAATTCGGATTCCGCTCGAAATTAACCGTTTCCCCGCGCCGCCATTCGTTCAAAACAAAGGGACCGGTGCCGACCGGGTGGTTGATGAACTCCGCCCCATATTTTTCAACGACTTCATGCGCCACGACCATCGTAGGCACCATCGCCAAGACATCCATAAGTTGCCGGTAGCGTTTTTTCAGTCGAAGAACAAACGTTTGATCATCCGGCGCCGTGAGACCTTCGACAGGGTGCGCCTCGTAGGCAACCGGAGGTTTAATGTTCGAGAGTTTCGCGCGAAACTCGTCCAGCCCCACGACCCGCCCCTCCAGGATCCAGTACATCGGAGACCGGCTGGCGGGATCGGCGAGGCGTTTGAAGCTATACACGAAGTCCGAAGCGCGAAGCGGTCTTTTCTTGCCGCCGAAAGCGGGATCGTCGTGAAAGTATACGTCGGGACGGAGATGAAAAGTGTAGGTCAGGCCGTCGTTTGAAATCTCCGGCATCGCCCCGGCCAAGAGCGGTTCCAGAGCGAAGGGACGGGCGAGATATTTGTACTGCAAAAGTCCCTGGTAGACCTGACTGCAGGCCATGTGAGAATAAAGATCGTTCGCATGGATCGGGTCGAATCCTTTGATGTCCGTTACGAACGGAATGTTGAGTTCCTTTCGCAGCGTAAGCGCTTCCTTCCGACTACAACCGAACAAGAAAAGGACGAGGAGGGCCGCCAGGAACCGTTTCATTTCTTTTTCTTGCCGAGTTTGGCGCCGTGGAAGGGACAGAATTTCCAGTTGGGATCCATTGTCTTGCCGTCGACGGGGCAGACCCAATCTTTTGCCGCCGCCTTCACGGGCGTGGCGGCCGCGGATTTCTTGGCATCCATTTTAGCCAGGAAATCGAGCGCCTCTTGGCGCTGTTTGTCGTAGGGCGTACCGGACGTCAGCTCGAGTACGCGGTCGAAACAGCGTTTGGCCAGTCGCGATTGTTCGGTCGTCGGTTTTTTTTGGTTCGCAATGTAGAGGCGGGTTCCCAAAGAGTTGAACAAGACCGGCGCCCGCACCTTTCCTTCATGAGGATTGTTGAACATTCGATCGTCCAAATGATCGAAAATCGTCGCGAGAAATCCGAGGTAGTTCGCGAGAAATTCCGCGCGTTCCAGCCTTGAAGCATCGTCTTCCTCCACCCATTCCCCCTTCTTAAGGCGGTTTCGAATATCGTCGGCTTCCAACCCCTCCATTCCCACGTTGAAATTCAAGGAGAGCGCGACGGAAGAGAGGCCCAAGAGTTTCGGTGTGATGTCGCGGATTCCTCCGATCGCCTCCAGCGCTTTACTTTCATACGCTTTGGCTTTCTTCTGCTGCGCGGAGGCGGAGCTTTTTTCAACACTTTCCGCCCAGTTCGCCCCTTCGCGCCAAAGGGAGGCCAGCTTCAGCGACGAAAGTTCTCTGGAAACCAGAAGGAAAGTCTCCTGCACCAACGCTTCGGTCCCTTCTGTGTTCTTCGGGAAATCGCGCCTTGTAATCCGAAACCACCTTTCCGCCTCGTCGAACTTGCCCGCTTCGAGGGCTTCTTTTCCGTGCCGCAGCGGCTCGGCGGCGGACGACGGGCCGGCCATGCTTGGATGGGTCAAGATAAACCCGCCCATCCATAGAATCACAGCCAGACTGGGTAAGGTTCGCCGCAGCACGAGAGGGGGTTTGAAACCGCTATGATGGTACGTTACAGTCCGCTTTGTGCCAATCCTTCACCGATCTCTTTGGGTTTCGCTAGCCATTTTCGCCGCTTTCGCCCCCTGGAGAGTTCAGGCGGAGACGGTAAGGCTCAAGAGCGGTGAAGTCGTCGAAGGGAAGATTCAGCAATACGGCAACGGCCAGATAACGATCGCCATCACGGGTAAACAGAGCCGCAAGATTCCGCAGGATCAGATTGTTTCGATCGACTTCGGCGTGAAGCCGACCAAGAAGGAACCATCCCCGTCGGCCGGTAACAGCCCGCCCCAGATTCCCCCAGCGTCGCCGGGTGCGGGGGACCCGAGTTCCGACACATTCCTTAAAACACTCACGAAGAGCAATTCGAAGTACAAGAGCCCGACCGACACTTTCTTCGTCTGGCGAAATGCGGCCGTCAACGGCGACATCGACGGAATGGCGGATTGCTACGCGTCGTATCAGCAGAAAGACGTGAAAAAGCAGCTCAAAGCTCTTCCGAAAGACGGCCGCGAGAAAATGCGCACCGCCACAGCGCGGATCCAATTCATCCCGGCCAAACCGATCTTTCAAGGCGACCGAGCGCTCTTGGAAGTGAACTGGCAGACCGGCCTTCAGAGCGACACGCAGGTGCTGCAATTCGTCCTGGAAAAGAACGAATGGAAACTGATTCAGTAACGGCGCCCGGAATCCACGACGCGATTTTGATCGTCGGGCCGGATTTTGATCTCCTGACGCGAATGAGCGACCTGCTCGCCGATCAAGAGCGGCTGGTTCTCACCGCACAGGATACCGGTGGCGGCCGACAGTTATTGGAACGGCGGCCGTGCATGCTGGTGATCGTGGATGTGGAACTCCTAGGCACCGCGGGCCTGGAGTTCATTCAAGAAGTCCGGGAACTCTCTCCGCTGGCGGACGTCGTCGCTCTCGCCGGGCAGGGCAAATTGGCTTCGGCCGTGCACGCCCTCAAGTTGGGCGCCGCCGACTATCTGACGAAGCCGGTTTTGGACGAAGAATTTCAGATCGTCATCCGCCGCCGGCTCGACCTGCGCCGTTTGATCGATGAAAACCGGTCGCTGAAAGAGACCGTGGAGCTTCTTTCACTTTGCCGAGAAATCGCCTCGCACATCGAATTTGAACCGTTGGGAGCCACGGCTCTTCGGATTCTGATGTCGATCGCCGCAGCCAAGAGCGGCGTGGTTCTTTTTCGCGAGGACCACGACCGGGTGTTCCGGATTTTCGCCGTCAATGGAATGACCAAAAAAGAAGGGAAAATCGTCGCGGATCACGTGGCCGAAAAGGACGCTGCGTTTCAAAAGAGCTTGCCGATCGTGTCCTGGATGGACGTAGCGGAACTCCGCCTTCCGAACGCCGACGGCCCCGTGCTTTTGATTCCGCTGCGGTTGGAAGGGAAAGAATGGACGCTGGTGGCGCTCGGTTTTGATCCGGAATCCGCGCTGCCGAGGGAAAAAAAGGAACAGATTCGCGTGCTCTCTCGTCAAATCGCGCTTTCGTTGAACAACGCCCTTCGATACGAACGCCTACGCGACCTAGCGTTCGTCGACGACCTGACCGGCCTTTACAATATGCGGTACCTCGACCGGTTCGCCGATACCGAAATGAAACGGGCCTCGCGCCACGGTTATCCTGTCTCTTTTCTTTTCGTCGATCTCGATTTCTTCAAGCAGGTGAACGATCGTTTCGGGCACTTGGTCGGCAGCCGCCTTCTGATCTCCGTCGGCCAGGAACTTCGAAACGCCGTACGCGATATCGACGCCATCGTCCGCTACGGCGGCGACGAATTTATCCTGATTTTGATCAACACACCGACCCAAGGGGCCAAGCAGGTGGCCGAGCGAATCCGCCGTTGCGTTCAGGATCGGCCGTTCCTGGCTGAACTCGGCATCGAGCGGGCTCGGGATGTTCGGCTTTCGGCGTCGATCGGCGTGGCCACGTTCCCCGACCATGCGAGGGACAAAGAAACGATCATTCGCCTGGCCGACGAGGCGATGTATCACGCCAAAACGGCCAGCCGGAACGCGATCTATGTGGCGTCTCCCGCGGGCGTTCCGGCTCGTGAGATGCAAAGCTTACTCATCCCCTGAATCGTCGCCGCCGCAGCACCCGGGCTTCTCTACACCAACCGTTTGAGAAACGTGAGGGCAGTTGAAGTTCTTCGGGATCAGCAAAAAAGAAATTGCGAACGCGCACTCAAAGAAGTGTTCGATAGTCTGCCCTGGACTCTAAACTCGATCAAAGAAAACCGACGGGGAAACGTGAAACCGTCGAGATAACGTTTCAATTTGTTTCCGATTCAATTCTCGGCCCCTCTTTCCGGCAAGAAGTTCCGAAACCACCGATTGGCCACCCATTGTTTCTGCTAAATCGGTTTGTTTCAATCCGTGCTCTTCCATAAGAAATCGAAGGACATCGACGCCTTTCACGTTTCGTCCCAAACCCGGATATCTCTTCTTTTCGTACCCTTCAATGAGGCCACTGAGCGTCTCCAAGTAGGACATCATCACTTTCTTTGTTTCTACCGCCAGTTCCTCGTTTTGATTTAGATGCTCCGACACCTTTTTAGCCACTTCCACTGCAGCTGTATGTTCACTTTGATTCGTAATCGGAACCAATGGGAAGGATTTTACAAGACTCATATAAACGCACCCGCTCTCCACGAATTTCAGCAGAGCCGCCGGTGTATGAATTTCAAGTTCCTCGGTCAATCGATTGACTTTCTTTGCAATGGGCACGTTACAGTCCTTTCACCCTTTTAAGACTTCCATCTTTCTTTGTCATATTCCCCATGAGTGAGAACGGCTTCGACAATAACGAGCTTTACGTCGTACTGTAAGTTCACTTTGGCTTGTGTTTGATGTCACGTACACCCAATCTCTTTCGCATTTCTTGAGCAGAAATCGTCTGAGATTCCTTTCGACGTTTCTCGATCATCTGCCAAAACCGGGGATTCGCTCTGATCAGTAGATCCTCCAGCTCTTCACCTTCTACGCCAATCATTAACGCAGCCGGCTTCCCATGCCTTGTGATGAGAACACGATCTTTTTGAGACTGAGTAACATAGGAGCTCAATTCATTTTTGGCTTCGCCGAGACCTATAATCTTCATAGAATTTCCTCCGTTTCTCCGCGACCTTTGTAACGGATCGCATTAATAATAATCGTCTTCTGCTCATCATCGACATCATAAAAGACCCGAAAGTCTCCGATCCGCAGTTGCCAGACAGGTCAACTTGATCCCAGGGCGGCAGCACTCCTTCAAGTTTCTTTTTTCTGCGGCTCGGGACCGCAGGATTCACCGTCAACTGCTCGTCTATCTCATCCAAGATATACCGTCTGTCATGAGCGCGTAGCCTACGCAGATCCTTTTCAACGGCTCCAGAATATAGGATAGCAAACATTTAGCTAAAATTATAGCCGTACTTTTTCTATGGTCACGAAAAACCGTGTCAGAAAAATTCCCTATATTCTTTTAAGTTATTAAAATCATTATCAAAAATGTGGCGTCTGCGAAAGGATTCGTACCGCGCTACTCGGCGGTGCGGATTCTACTCACCCCCTGCATCGCCGCCGCCGTAGCAACCGGGCTCCTCTACACCAACCGTTTGAGAATCGTGAGGCCATTGGTCACGCGAAAAAGCAACATGATTTTTGGATGGGTATCAAAATTACTCGCGAGTAATTTTGATACCCGTGTTCGGCGTCGTCACAGATGGCGTCCGCGAACGGATTCGTATCCCGCTACTAAGCGGTGGAGACCCTATTCATCCCCTGAATCGCCGCCGCCCATTTTCATTCCGTGGTACTTCGAATCGAAGATTTCCATCAGTTTCTTTCGCTGCTGATCGTTGAGTTCTTCTTTCGCGTCCATCACGGTGGAGACGCGAAGTTTCACCATCTCGCCTTTTAACTTTCCGATCTCGTCCGCTTTTTTCTCGATGGCCTTCCGGTCCGGCTTTTGTTCGTGCGCCATTTTCGCGACCTCGGCGTGCAGACCGAACATCTTTTCCTTCAATTCCATTTTCTTATCGTGGGCCTTCAAGCGAAGCTTATTGAGTTTTACGATTTGAGCGTCGGTCAGCTTGAGCTCCGTCGCATAATCCAAGAATAGGGTCCCGTGCGGTTCCCGGGCGCCGGGCGTGCCGAAACGGTGTCCCCAAGCACCTTTCCCTCCCCTCTCGTGGGGGCATTCCCCCTGGCAGCCGTGATCGGCACGGACCACGTTCGGAAAAGCCAGAAGCGCCAACAAACCAAGAGTCGAAAGTGATTTCATGTGATTTCCTCCTTATGAGTTTTTTGAGGGCCCAATATCATCGGCGGAGGAGTACTCAAAGGTCAAGTCCGCGTTTGTCCGGCCGCCAATGGGACGTTCGCAATTCGCCGTCAAACGTGGCAAAGTGGCTCGTTTATGGGCGTCGCACGGAGTGTGAAAAGCTGGCGGTTTCTGGGGCGGCAGCCGTATGTTCCGGCGTGGGAGCTTCAGGAGGAACTGCGCCGCCGAGTTCTCGCGGGTGAAGGCGCCGGAGAAATCTTGGTCGTCGAACATCCGCCGACCGTTTCTCTCGGGCGGGGAGAAAAAGGGCAAAACGTTCTTTTCGATCGAACGGCCCTCTCCGAAGCCGGTTTTGAGGTTGTGGAAACCAACCGCGGCGGAAAGGTCACGTACCATGGTCCCGGCCAGCTAGTGGTTTATCCAGTTGTCGATCTCCGCTCGATCGGAATGGGCGTAAAGCAGTTCGTTTGCGCTCTGGAAAAAACGATGATCCATTTTCTGGATCGTTACGGAATCTCGGCGGAACGGAAAGACGGTTATCCCGGAGCGTGGGTCGGAGGGAAGAAGATCGGTTCCATCGGTATACATGTCCGAAAGCAGGTCAGCATTCACGGCTTGGCGCTGAATATCGATCCCGACCTATCGCATTTTGATGTGATCACTCCTTGCGGAATTCCGGGAGTTCAAATGACCTCTATGGCGAAAGAAGGAGTTCGTTTGGTTTTAGCGGATACGATCGAGCCTTTTCTTTCTTCGTTGGAGGCTATATTCGGTTGGGACCTCGGCCTGCCGGTGAACGAGCCGTTCCCGCGAAACCTCGGCTGCAACGTCAATCCCGATTTTATACCGCCTCCGGCAGCGTATGTTTAATTCGCTCAAAGGAATGGAAGATATTTTGCCGGCGGACGCTCCGAGATGGCTCCGCACGGAAGAAAAACTTCGAAACATTCTTCTCTCGTACGGATACGCGGAAATCCGAACACCTCTCCTGGAAGAAACCGACCTTTTTGCCCGGTCGATCGGCGCTTCGACGGATGTCATCGAAAAGGAGATGTTCTCGTTCAAAGACCAGGGGGGAGCCAGCATGTCGCTGCGCCCCGAAGGAACGGCATCGGTCGTGCGCGCGTACGTTCAGCATCATTTGGATCACGGACAAGATCTCCAAAAGGTTTATTACCTCGGCCCGATGTTCCGGCACGAGCGGCCGCAGAAGGGGAGGCTCCGCCAGTTCCACCAACTGGGAATTGAAGCGATCGGCAGCGCACACCCCCTAATCGATGTGGAGGTGATGGCCGTTTTGGTGTCGATTCTGGAAGCGTTCGAGGTTCCCGACGTTGACCTGCAGATCAACAGCGTGGGTGACCCGACCTGCCGGCCGGCCTATCGGAAGAATCTCCAGAGTTTCCTGAAGAAACACACGAAGGAGTTGTGTGAAAACTGCCGGCGACGAGTTGAGTCGAATCCGTTTCGGGTGCTTGACTGCAAGAACCCCGAGTGCCAGCCGGTTATTCAGGACGCCCCGAAGATGGTGGATGAGCTGTGCGAGGCCTGCGGCGATCATTTCGTCGCCGTTCAGCGGGGCCTCGAGGAACTCGGCCTGGGAGCCACGGTGAACCCTCGGATTGTTCGAGGTCTCGACTATTACACACGAACCTCTTTTGAAGTGACGGCCGGCGGGTTAGGTGCCCAAAACGCGATCGGGGCAGGAGGACGTTACGATGGATTGACTGCGGAACTGGGCGGCGCGGATACGCCGGCCATCGGCTTTGCCATGGGAATCGAGCGACTATTGATCGCCTCGCCGGCAATCACCGTGGAACGAGTCCCACGAATCGATTTTCTTCCTTTGGAAAGCGCGGCCGAAGAGGAAGCGTTTCGGCGAGCTACCGAAACGCGAAAGATATTTTTGCACAAGAACGTTTCGGCGATCGTGGATGTCGGACTTGGAATTCAAAGTCTCAAGAGCGCGCTTCGAAAAGCGGACAAGAACGGCACGCGGTGGGCGGTTTTGATCGGCGGCAATGAACTGAAGAATAAGGCGGCTTTGGTGAAAGACTTGGTCAATCATCAACAAGAGGAAGTGAAGTTTTCCGATCTGGCCAAGCATCTTCTCCAACATTTCAAATGAAGGCCCACAACCCCCTACTGCCCGACACCGTACGAACGCATACCTGCGGCGATCTCCGTCGATCGGACGTAGGAAAGACCGTACTCCTCAAAGGATGGGTCCACCGGCGCCGGGATCACGGCGGCGTCTTTTTTCTGGATCTCCGCGACCGATACGGTCTCACGCAGGTCGTATTTCGGCCCGAAGAGACGGAGGCACATAAAATTGCTCAAGAGATCCGAAACGAATTCGTCGTAGCGGTCGCCGGAGTCGTGGCCGAACGGCCGAAGGGGATGATCAATTCCAAACTTCCGACGGGCGAAGTGGAAATCGTCGCGAAAGGCGTAAACGTTCTCACCCAAGCCAAGGTTCCACCGTTCTCGATCGACGAAGAGACCGACGCCTCGGAGACGCTGCGTCTGAAATACCGCTACCTCGATCTTCGCCGACCGTCGTTGCAACAAAAACTTCTGCTTCGCCACAAAATCGTGCAATCGATTCGGCGGTACCTGGACGACCACGCGTTCGTCGATGTCGAAACGCCGTTTCTAACAAAATCCACACCCGAAGGCGCGCGCGACTATCTCGTCCCGAGCCGGATTCATTCGGGAAAGTTTTACGCGCTCCCTCAATCTCCGCAGCTCTTCAAACAATTGCTGATGATGGCCGGATTCGATCGTTATTATCAGATCGTCCGCTGCTTTCGGGACGAGGATCTCCGCGCGGACCGCCAGCCGGAGTTCACGCAACTCGATCTCGAGATCAGTTTCGCAACCCCGCAAACCGTTCAGCAGTTGATGGAAGAGCTCTTCTCC
>DATDPG010000087.1 GCA_035292885.1 Bdellovibrionota bacterium
AGGGGTATTCGGAGAGATTTCCGTCTCCGGAGCGCCGGTCAATATTCAAAACGTCGTGCGGCCGTTGGAAGGGGTCCGGGAAATTCGCCGGCCGATTCAGGGTGAGAAAGCGTATCTGCAGTACGGCTTTCGCGGCACGACCCAAAGCGCGTTGGACCGTTTTGCTCTCGATATCGTGAGTACGCTCCTCGCCAGCTCGGGGGGCGGAAGGCTCTTCATTCGGTTGCGCGAAGAACTCGGTCTTGTGTACTCCATCGAGACGTCGGTCCTACACGGTCTCGATACCGGACTTTTCGCCGTGGAGTGGAACACCGCTCCGGACCAGGCGGAGAACTCGCACGAAGAAGTCCGAAATGAGATCGCCAAGCTCAAGAAATCTCCGGTTACGGAAGAGGAGCTTCGGCGCGTGAAGAATTTCTTGATCGGAAGCTACGAAATCGACTTGCAACGGAGCGGCACACAGGCCACGCAGCTCTGCCTGGGGGAGCTCTACGGGAACGAACCTTCGTTGACCGACTACGTGCGGGGAATTTCAGCGGTGACCGCGCCCGACGTGAAGCAGGTGGCCGAGAAATACCTCGATTTCGAACGGTCGGTCTTTACGTTGCTGTCCCCGATGGTGAATTAGGCGATCTGTCACGCAAGCCGGGTTCGAAACAAAAAAGGTCGAGCTCCTGAAAAAAGATACGGGTTAACGCCCCGGCACTTCAAAATTTAATCCCTTCGCGGCCTTGGCGAGAACCTCGTCATGCGTCAAAAAAATCAGAGAAAAGCTATTTTGTTCCCGCCACATCATAGCCGAAACGAGGTGGATCGCATCCAACGTTCCCAACGCCACCGGAAAGCCGGAACCCGCACGATCAAGGATCGCATCCGAAACCTCGACAAATTCCACCGAATCGAGCGCAGAGTACAACTCTTCAAGGGATTTCAAATGTTGGTCTTCCGTCAGTAGATCATTCAACCGTAAACGGTCG
The DNA here is from genome assembly GCA_035292885.1 of Bdellovibrionota bacterium. Classification (NCBI taxonomy): domain Bacteria; kingdom Pseudomonadati; phylum Bdellovibrionota; species Bdellovibrionota bacterium. The sequence goes on from DATDPG010000087.1 coordinate 978, forward strand.
AGCGTACGCAGGCACTCCGTTTTGAGCAGCTTACTTGCGACAGGGCGTTCAATTTCCGAAAATCTCGAAAACCGGTCTCTCTGGTTCAATAAAACCCGAAGCAGAACCGAGGAGTCCAGGTAAGCGATCATCGCTTGCGACGATCGTCCAAGAGAATCTCCACCACATCAAATTCTTTCTTGGGGCGGACGGAAAACGTCATACTCGCCAGGTGTTTCGGGTTCTTTCTCGGGGGCGTCGTTAAGACCGTCGAGCGGCCGCCGACGGCCGTTAAGATGGCGATTGGGACGCCCCTCTCCTGGATCTCCACCTTCTCGCCGGATTTCACCATGCGAAGATAACGGGCCAACTTTGATTTGAACTCCGTAACCGCGGCGATTCTCATTCTGACCTCTTCTGACCTATTATTGGTCTATAAAGGTCATTTGTCAATCCTTGGCTACGGCGAAGGCACGGATGCGGTCTTTCGCCTGCTTCGCGGCAAACCCGAGTAGCTAGGGCTTTTCCGGCATTCCGTTCCAAAGTACGAATCGGTCCGCGCGCACGAATAGGGCCAGATCAAACGACCCGAGCGGACTGTAAACCTCTCGCGTAAAATAATAACGGATCAACGCGGGGAAACTCAGCTTGTTGTTGTCCGGCACCCACCACTCCCGCAGTTTCACCTTGCGAACTTCGTACGAGGTTGGAAGGCGCCGAAGCAATTCTTCGTGTTTCCCCCAATTCATGACGATTACGGACGGCTGCTCGTCGACATGGATCTCGTGCCTGAACCAGCCGTTATAGTTTCGAAGGTACCAATAGAGAGGCCAAGCGGAATCCTCGACCACCTGGACCTTCAGATTCGCCTTCTCGCCGGTGACGCCGCCCAAATGATGAATCCGTTGGACCAGCTCGAGAAGTTCCGTGGAGGTATGCGTGTACACCAGTCTTTCGCGCGGATCCGCGGCTCCCGCGAAGGAGGCGCGCACGGTGATCACCCCTTGCCACCCCGCGAACAGGATCAGCGCGGCGCCGATGCCGGCCCGAGGTATCGGAGACACAATTCGGCCCCGGACGAGTTCGGGCAGGACCAGAGCGATATAGACGGTCCAGGGAAGAAGAATATGCGTGGTGAGCCAAGGGACCTTTTCTCCCGCGTACGAATAGAGGAGCAAGGAAACGATCCCCCAGTGGGCGCAGAAAGCGGGAAGAATTTCATTTCGCCGAAGATGAGTCGAGAGAAGCAAAATCCAGGAGCCGATTTCAAGGCAAAGGATCGCGACGTGCATCGGTTGATCCAAATGGACCTTCGACCCGTAGGGGCCGACGGTCTCCCAACTCTTGAGCAGCAGGCCCCACAAAATGAATGTTCCCAGGCACCAGAGCCCGGCTCGATAAGAAGTATCGGCGGTGGAACGAATCGCACGCCAGATGCACCAGGCCAAACTCAAGAGAAGGGGCAGCTCGTACGTGGCTAAAATGGGGAAATAATAGTCGAACGGTCCTTTGATTCGCTGAATCGCGTGCTGGCGAACCCAATACGGGATCATTTCCCGATAAAGGCCGTCCAAAATTCCGCCGGCGTTGCGCCCGAGGGAGGAATAAAGAGCGCAAAAAATGAGGGCCATCAGAAGAACGGACCAGACCATAGGGACGCGCAACGAACGCACCGTCGCTGCGACGGAACGCCGCTGATCGCCGAATGAGATCTCGTCGACTTTTCGTTTCCACACAGCCCAGACAACGGCAAAGCTAAGAAATGCGAAGGCGTAAAAGAGAGAGTTCAATTTTGTGCATACCATGAGGGCGAACGTCGCCGCGGCGGCGTAAAGATAACCGTTCGATCGCGTCGCCCAGAACCGAGCCGACGTCCAGAGAAGCGTCATCACCAACGCCGCCATCGGAATGTCCATGATGAGCGTTCGCGAGTAGTAGCCATAAATGGGGGAAAGGCAGACCAGGGCCAACCAGGTGTAGGCGGAAGATTTGGAACTCTCGCGTAAAAAAAGAAAACCCGTGGTTGTCATGAGGATTCCCGTTAGGGCGACGGAGAGCCGGCCCGTCCAATCGTTGATCGGGAGAATCTCAAAGATCGCGGCTTGAAGATGGTAGAGAAACGGGCCGTGCAGCATCGGATTGAACTTGTAAACGCCCTGCGTGGCGTACCGCCACGACTCGATCGCGTGGATCGATTCGTCGTGGTGATAGGGCTTGTCTCCCAAGAAAAGAAATCGTGTGAAGACGTAGAAGAGACCAAACGCGAGAAGAAGAAAAGTGTCGCGAGAACGGAACTTCAGCGCCACCGTTTTTTCATTTCGACGTCGAAGTGTTTCTTGTAAAGGACGTCCCATTCGCGGCTCCCCTCGAGGACGCCCCGCGAATAAGACTGCAAAATCTTGCGGACGGCGGTATCGACTTCGTCTTCCAGGTGGCAGTAATGCGTAAGGACCTGTTTTGTGGCCTTGAGAGTTCGCGGTTCATCCGGATACGCGGCCCAGCCCGCCTTTTGGAGGCCGCTCAGGAGAAGATGGGAAATGTGGGAGATCCTTTCCTCGGAGAGTCTCATAACACCATCTTCCGTTCTTTGATCAGCTGGTTTTTCACCATTTGAAACATTTTATGACGATCGAGCGTTCCGCGGGCGAACTCCTTTTCGTACTTGTGAAGCATTTGGTCGACCTCTTTGTTGAGGTCGTCCTCCACTCGAAGGTCGGCCAGGAAAATCTCCAACAGGCGGGTTCGAATTTGCGATTCCGGGGCGGTGAACGTGGCGAGATGTTGGCTCTTCCATTCCGAAAGGAGGCGGTCGACGATCCGTTCCACTTCTTCGGGTCGGAGCCTCATTCGCATGACCGTAGCGCGCTCGGTTTCACGGTGTCAATTAGGCGATCGATCCTCCGGTGGCGGGAGCCACCAGGCCGCATACGACGCGGCTTTTCGCCCCGGTCGCACGCGGCTCATTGTTGGCGTGTCCTCGCAGCGTCTCGGCTCCGAGAAGCGCAAACGAGATCGCTTCGACTTCTTCGGCGGGGTATCCAAAGGTATCCGAGGTTACGGCTTTCACGCCGGAAAGATTTCGGGCGATGAGCTCCGTAAGGAAGAGGTTTCGCGCGCCGCCGCCGCAGAAAATGAGCAACTTGGGGCGGAGTCGGGGGAAAACAAATCGCTCGTACGCGAGGCGGGTGGCTATCGCCGTGGCGTGCGTCACGGTGGCTGCGGCATCGCGAAGAGACAAGCGGTTCAGGCGAGAACGAAACCGCCCTAAGAACATCGGCCCGAACTCTTCCCAGCCGGCCGATTTGGGGGGGCGTTTTTGAAAATACGGATGCTGGAGAAGCTGACTCAATAGATGAGGATCGGGCCGGCCGGACCGTGCCGTGGCGCCGTTTCGGTCGAAGCGAGTCCGTCCCCCGCTGCGCCAATGAAACAGAGTGTCGATCCAGACATTTCCGGGGCCCGTATCGAACGCCGATTCGACCTTCCCTTTATTGAGCAGCGTGACGTTCCCGATCCCTCCCATATTTTGCACAGCTACGTTCAGGGCGAGTCGTCCAAAGACCAGTCGGTGGGCGTAAGGAGCGAGGGGGGCACCGGAACCTCCCGCCGCGAGGTCGGCGGTTCGGAAATTTCCGATCGCCTTAATTCCCGTTCGGACGGCCAGGCGGGAAAGATCGGCCAGTTGGATCGTGACGCCGACTTTTTCCCCGAGAAACATCCGCGGGGAGGGAAGATGCACGACGGTTTGACCATGCACGGCCACGAATGCGATCCGCGAAGCGCGCAGGCGGGTCTGTCGGGCCAATCGCCGAACCAAGCGCGCCGCCCATTCCGACCAGGCGGCTCCGAAAAAAGCGGCGTCGCGCAGGGAGTCTTCTTCGGCGATCGCGCGGGCGGCGTCGGCCCATTTCGGCGGATAGGAAGCGTGGGCGTGGCCGAGCCTACGGATTCGATAGCCTTCGCGGATTGGCGTCAGGCGAAGCAACACGGCGTCCCCGCCGTCCAAGGAGCTTCCCGACATTACACCGATGGCCAAAATCGATTTCATGCGACGACAAAATCGACGGAGGGGCCCGAACGAAGCTGAAATTCCTTCGAGGCGTTGAGGAGATCCCCGTCCAACATCGGCCTTTGAGGCGAGTTCAGTTTTACGAGAGCCGACTTGGCCGGAAGTTGGATCAAGTTGGGATCGGACACCGGTTTTCCGGTGAATAAACGGGGCAGATGAAAGAGAAGGGAGCGGGGCCGCGTCCGGAAGACCAGCATCCCGAACTCGCCGTCCGGCTGCTCGGCGCCGAAAAACGGTTTAAACCGGAAGCCGATGTGCCGGATGGAAGCCGCGGCTACGTTCGTGATTGTGGCGTCCTGGAGGAACGGTTGATCGTCTCGCCAAACGCTGGCGTTAAAGTCAGGGAACATCTGTTTCGAAAACGGACCGTCCACGAGCGCCGATAAGATGGTTTTCGCAAGCAATGTGAATCCACGAAAGGGCGTGGGATTTTCGCGTTCGGAATAATTTTCGATGAAGTGCGCAAAGCCGCCCAGCCCGAAAATGAAACCGAAATGACGGTTCATTTCCAACAGGTGGCGTCGTGCGACGGTGAAAGGGACCTGCTGATTCCGTCGTTGCAGAAGATATTGCAGGCGGTGAAGAGGTGAACCGGTGATGCCTAAGCTGGTCGCGACCGTGTTCATCGTTCCCGCCGGAAGGATCGCAATTCTTGGGAGAGGTTTACCGCCGTACGCGGCCAGAAGATGGGTGAGCGTCTGTCGCAGCGTCCCGTCGCCGCCGCAGACCAAAAGAATCTCCGGATCGGTGCGTTGAACATCGGCCAATGCGGAGGGGAGTTCGCTCGGGTTCCGGCTGGTGACGAACGGACCCCGATCTCCGAACGCTTCCTCCAGATGGTCAAGAAATTTCGGATCCCGAAGCGCTTTTCGGGAGCGGAGATTGACGAGCAACGCGATTCCACTTTTCTTGAGTTCCCCGGCGCGCTTCGCCATAGCCGGATGAAAGACGGAATAGCTCAAAAGTACAAGCGTTATGTTACACTCGCCTCGTGGCGGAACAGACGGTCGTAAAGCGAAGGAAGCCGGGCACGGCGGAGAAAAGCCGCGAGCGAATTCCCTGCTTGGTGGTTCTCGAGGGGAGTTATATCGGAGAGGTGTATCGGATTACGGGAGACTCCGTTTTAATCGGCCGGGAGGAAGACTCCGGCGTGATTCTCTTGGAGGAAGGGGTGTCCCGTCAACACGCCCGGATCGATCGTCACGAAATGTCGTACACGATTACGGATCTTGGAAGCACGAACGGCACGTTCGTCAACGGCGAGCCGGTTCAACAGGCGGCGCTTCACGACGGGGACAAAGTTCGGATCGGCGATGTCGTGGTCCGTTTCAGTTATCAAGACACCATGGACGTGAATTACCAGGAGACGCTTCGCAACATGGCGATGCGCGACGGCCTGACGAAAGTTTTCAATCGCCGCTATTTCCTGGAATCGCTGGACCGGGAACTCAACTATGCCGCCCGATTGCGGCAATCTCTCACGTGCATTCTCCTCGACATCGATCATTTCAAGAAAGTCAACGATACCTACGGCCATCAAGCGGGCGACGCCGTTCTTCGGGCGATTGCGAACGCCCTTCAGCAGGAAATTCGACGGTACGATGTGTTGGCCCGGTACGGAGGGGAGGAGTTTGTCATTCTGCTTCGCGCAACGGCCTTGGACAACGCCCTTCTCCTGGCCGAACGGCTTCGTCGTTTGTCATCGGAGTTGGAGTTCGTTTTCGATCAAAAGAACGCTTCGGTGACCGTCAGCTTGGGTGTCGCGTCTTTCGATCCGGACAATCCCAAAAGCGGAGACGATCTCGTTCGTGAAGCCGATCGCTATCTGTACGAAGCGAAGGAACGCGGACGGAATCGCGTCTGTTCCAAGCGCACCCAGGGAACTATTCCGGACAAGGATTCGTCAAACAGTCAGTAAACGCCGAGATCCTTCAACCTTCGGTCTGAAATTCCGAAATAGTGGGCGATTTCATGCAGAATCGTCCGCTTTAATGTCGCGCGAACCTTATCGGGCGTGCGTGCCAGAGCTTCGACATGCTTCTGGTAAATGGTGATGCGATCGGGGAGGACTCCGGAATAACCGAGGCTCGTTCGGAGCGGGAGCGGAACACCGTGATAGAGGCCGAGGAGCAACGTTCCCGAATCGATCTTCATCGACTTCCGCGTTTCCGTGGACGGCTCCGTTTCGACGACAAAGTCCACGTTCTCGATCTTTTCGGAAAACTCGCCGGGAAGTTCATCCAGGACTTCAGCCACCATTTGCTCGAAGAGCGGTCGATTCATTTCTTTCTTCTACGATCTTTCTCTCAAGTTTTCTATTGACAGTACAGTGCGCTACATTACATTTACTTCTCTCGTTGATGTAGTGATTGAACGTTTCCGGTCGCTGAAAAGGAGAACCCCGATGCCAACCGTTTCCCCGACGACATCGTCTGCAAAAGTCCCCGCCGGTTTAATGGACGAGAATTTTCTCGACGGCGATTTTTTATCCGACCTGGACCGCGCCTTTGAAAGCATCCAGGCCGCACCGAAGCCGGCGCCCTCCGTCGCCAAGAAGAATCCGCGCCGGGCCAAAAAACAACGGGCCGAGCTGGAACAAATGCAAGCGACGTTTCTGGACGTCACAAAAGTCCATTTGCGCCCGGTTCTTCGATATTTGAAGGCCATCCAGATGGGTGCCGCATCCAAAGATTTGTGCGAAATCGTCCATTACGTGATCGGTCCGGTGATCGGGAAGACCCGAAAGGTCGGATTGGTGAATGAGACCAAGGCGCTCATCGCGTTTCAGCGGGATCTCAAGAGCGTGGTTCGAACCTCGCCGCGGAAATTGAACGACGAAAACCGAACGAAGTTAATGACCAGTTTCGGGCCGGTCGAAAAGGGTTTCCGTTTAGAGTTCCGCGGGCATTCCACGGCGGTGGCGAATCTCCTGGGATTTTACAAGGCGATTCGGAAGCGACCGGATGCAACGGACGACGATATGAAGAAGCTGTTCTCGATCGGCATTCCGTCGCTGACGATGTTGCGAAAATCTTCGATCGAGGAACTGGTGAGTCTCTCCGGACTTCGCCCCGACAAAGTGGCGGGCTTAAGATTCGAGGCCCGCAAGTTCAACATCTTGTCGCTCGTTTAACGCCCGGTCGTAGGTAATACGTATAAAGATCCTCCGCTCCGAAGAAGACATCGGTCGCCTCGCTCCCGGGTCGTGACGGGATTCTACGCCAGTCGCTCGTCGACCGATGCCTTCTCCGGTGCCCAAGAATTTGTGAGGAATCGTTTGCGACAGATCACGCGAACGTTCCCTTTCTGGGGGCAGGGGCGGTATGCTGTGAATCTCGAAAGGTTCCAGCGTGCGCACTCATCGTCTATTTCAGGAAGACCTGGGAAACGTAGGTGAACGGCTTCCCCTCACAGCCGAAAACGTTCGGATCGCCAGGTCCGTGCTCCGTTTGCGCAACGGGGACCGGGTTCAACTGATGAACGGAAAGGGGGGCCTCTCTGTGGCCGAGTTGCTCGAAGCGGGGCGACAGCGAGGCACGGTTTTGATTCTCGACCAGACGGTTGCGTCGGCGGTATGGCCCTCCCTGACGCTGCTCCAGGGACTGCCGAAGGGAGACAAATCCTCGTGGATCGTTCAAAAGGTTGTGGAGTGCGGAGTGGAGAGAATTCTTTTTGTCGACACGGAACATACCGTCCCCAAGCGGCCGGAAGGCGCCAAACGCTGGACGCGAATCGCCGTGGAGGCCTTGCGGCAAAGCGGAAATCCATTCCTGCCGGAAATCGTCGGGCCTCTCCCGCTCTCCGAAGGGATAGCCAAAATTAAATCTGAACTCTTGCTTATGCTCGACGAAACCGAAAAGAGCCGCCGAATGCGGGATTTCGCCGGTGAAAAAATCCCATCGTCGATTGCGCTGGCCGTCGGTCCCGAGGGGGGATGGTCCTCCGGAGATCGTGAGATCCTTCGTCAGGCCGGCTTTCGGTCGGCGCAATTGGGACCGTATGTCCTACGTACCGAGACGGCTGCTTTGGCGGCGGTGGCGGCGGCCCGGGCGATCTGGGGATGACGAATGCACTTCAATTTATTGTCATTTGAAAAGGTTCATGACATGGAACCCCTTCTCGTGCGCTCGAATCCGCAGACAAAAAACGCGGCCACTCTTCGAAAGGGGGCGCACCTTGAATGGGTAAGCTTTGTGGCGCTTTTCTGTATCTTCTGGATCGCCGGGTGCGGACCGAAGAGACCGCATTACATGGGGCCGGGTCACGATGCGGATTGGCCGATCGAGGCGCCCGATGCGCCGGCGTACGAATCGTTCCTGGAGGGTCAGCGGTATTCGGCTCAGGGCCACGTGGACGAAGCGATCGAAGCGCTGGAAGCGACGTTGAAAAACGATCCGAAATCACCGTATCTCCTGGTTCAATTGGCCGACGAAGTTTTGCGGAAGGGAGATTTCACGCGAGCGGAACAACTGGCGACCGCGGCGGCGGCGAGCAAACCGGACGATCGGGAAGCCCATTTTTTGTTGGGAAAAATCTACGGCGCCCAGAAACAATGGGACAAGAGCGAAGACGAATTCAAGAAAGTCGTCGCGCTCGATCCGTCGGGAGACGAGGAGGCGGTCATCGCTTTGGCGACCGTCTATGTCGAATCGAAGCGACCGGAAAAGGCGGTCGCGGTTTTGGAAGCGCTGACGCAGGCCAATCCGGACCACCTGCTCGGTTATTATTATCTGGGCCGCGTCTATTCGGAGTTGGATCGTTTTGACGACGCGATCCGGGCGTACGAGAAGGCGGTGGCGATCAACCCGGTGTTCTCGTCGGCGCTCCGGGCCATCGCCCTCATTTACGAATACCAGGGGAAAAAAGACGAAGCGGTGGAGACGCTTCAGCGCGTTCTCGACATCGAAATCGACAACGCGAACGTTCGAAACCATCTCGGCCAGCTCTATCTCGAGCGCAACGATCTGGATTCCGCTCTCAAACAGTTTGAGATCGTCGCGCGCGACCACCCCAAAGATGTGACGGCGCGCCTTCGAATCGGCCTCATCTATTTGCAGCGGGGGGATTATAAGGAGGCGGAAAAGATCCTTCGGGAGTTATTGAAAGACGCTCCGGAGCTTCAACGGGTTCGCTATTACCTGGGCGTGGTCATGGAAAAACTGGGAGACAAGCCCGGGGCGCGAAAACAGTTCGAGGCGATCGACATTCAGGCCGACATTCACATCGATTCCCAATTGGCCATCGCCTATCTTCAAGAGAGTGAAGAGGACTTCAAGGGGGCGGAGCGCACGCTTCGGACCTCCCTGAAGCAGCACCCGAACTCGCCGGAACTGACCGCGGGATTGGCCGCCAATCTTCTCAAACAGAAACGGGAAAAAGAGTCGTTGCAACTCCTTCAGGAGGCCGTGGCGGCCTCTCCGAAGGACGAGACGCTCTGGTTCAGTTTGGGCGAAGTGCATGACAAGATGGGGAACACGGAGAAGCTGTACGAGGCGATGAAAACGGTTCTCGAGATCAACCCCGACAACGCCAACGCCCTCAATTATCTCGGGTACACGTATGCGGAGAAAGGAATCAAGCTGGATGAAGCCGAGCACCTGGTGACCCGTGCCCTCGAAATCAAGCCGAAAGACGGATACATTACCGACAGCCTCGGATGGGTGTATTACCGGAGGGGCCATTATGAAAAGGCCGTGGCGAAACTTGAGGAAGCTCAGAAGTTAACGCCGGATGACCCCACGATTTTGGAACACTTGGGCGATGCCCTGGAAAAGAACGGAAAAAAGGAGCGCGCGCTCGAAATGTATCAACGGGCCCTTCAATTTGCGCGCGAACCGGAAGCGCAGTCCCGAATTCGAGACAAGATCGCAAAACTTTCACCCAAGAAGACATCTTCTCACGATTCTTTCGGCCGCTCTTACGCTCGCGTCTCTTATCTCCTGCCAGCACCCGAAAGTTCCCTCGCTTAATTCCAAGAGCGCCGGAGAAATTTTTTCCGCGGCGACGATCGGTCGCGCGGAGCTTAGGAGCCTTCGGGCGGAGGGAAAGGCGAAGCTTCATGTGCGAGGGAAAACAATCCGCTTTCACGCTTCGATTCTCGCGATGTATCCGGATCGGTTTTACGTGGAAGCCAGCGGATTCGGCGGACCCGCGTCCATCTTAGCGTCCGATTCAAGGGAGATGGTCTATTACGTTCCCGGCGAGGCCCGAGCCTATAAAGGAGATCCCGAGAAGGCGATGCGGCGGCTCTTTGGGCTGGAGATGTCCCCCCGCGAATGGACCGGGATTCTCCTCGGTCACCTGGCACGCTTTTCATCCTCCGACCTGAGCGTGCAATGGAAGGGGAGCCGATGCGAACTCCGCTCCGGAGACAAACAAGATCCTCTCGTGTTCATCATCCAATCGAAAAACGCGTGGGTCGAACAGATCGTACGATCACCGAATGAACAGCGGATCGAGTTCGGCGAGCCCCTTTCCACGGAGGCCGGGCTGTTCCCGAAATCGATCCGAGTTATTTCCGGAAACGAATCGCTCGAGGTAAAGTTCGATAAAGTCGAGGCCAATCCGACGCTGAGCGAGAATCATTTGAAACTCGATCTCCCGCCACAGGTGACGGTCGGAGATATTCGAGACGCCGATTTCCTTTCCAATTGAACGGCGGGTTACGATGTTCACAACCTATTGAAATTATATACGTATGTGCCGATTGAGTGCTTGCCCTACTCTTGGTATAACGCATCGCAAAAATGGTGGGGTCGAGGAAAATTCTTTGTACTATTCTGGTCACGTTCATGGTCGGCGGTTCGCCCAACGTGGGAGCGCAAACCGATCCGACGCTCTTGGCGGACCCCCTCTTGGTGTTGGTTGAACAACTGATTAAGTTCCACGATGAATGTATTCCGCGGCGAACTATCGGTAAAGTGCCGAAGCAGACGCGTGCGTTTTATAACGAGTGGGGCAATGGCATGTTGTACATTTATCCATTGGGTAGGGGATCCATAGGTCTGCCCGAGCCAGATCGCGATTTGATGATCAAGCATCTTCCTCGGCTCTGGAATGTCTTGAACGCCTATAGAAATGGAGGACGCTACCGCCTTCCTACCGGAGGTCACAGAAAGGAATTCGGGGATGTCGTGAACTTTCGGGGGGGCGGTAAGGGCTTTATTGACCCGAAGAAGTGCGGTCCCCGCGTCCAGGCGCTCCTGGACGCGCCGGAGTGGCAGGACGCATGGAAAAAGCTTCCCGTGCCTCCGCCGGCGGCTCCCCGCGTCAGGATTGAAAATCCGCCCGTTTTCGTCGTGCCGTTTCCGGCGACGGCAAAGGAATTCGAAATCGCCCGGCGCGTACTGGATACGGTTTCCCTGGAACAGTTGGGCGACGCCGCTCGATCTGTGGCGGGCACAGCGGTCACGGCCCTTGCTCTA
>DATDPG010000088.1 GCA_035292885.1 Bdellovibrionota bacterium
AAAAACTTTTGGTCGGCGATTACGTCGTCTTGATCGCCCCGGAAAAGAAGCCGGTGACGTTGGTACGGGTCGGTGTGCGCCCGGAACAGGTGACGAACGTTCGTTGGACCGGCGGATCGAAAAAATAATGCGCCCCTTTCGCGCTCCGTTTTCTCTCTACTGTCGAACTGAATCGATTGTTCTAGGCCTGACCGCTTTTTCTCTTTGCCGCTCGCCTCTCACCGGCGCTCTGGCGTATGAATTTTCCTTTCTTCTAGGAATCGCCGCGTCTTTGATCGCGACTTTCGGCGCCGCCCTGCGCCTTTCCGAGATTGAGCGAAGTCGCCCGCTCTCCCGGGCTGATCTCACCCGAGCCCTGGCGGCTTCGCAGATCCTTCTTCTGCTTCCGCTGGGCGTCGTTCTCGCCTACTCCTTCAAAATTGCGACCTGTCGATGGGATGTCGGGTTCGCATGGTTCGCCCTCCTCCCGATGATTTCCTCTTTTTTCGGCTCGGCATCCGCTTGCTGGGCGTTCACATCCCCTGGGTCACGCATGAGCCATACGTTCCGAGCCTTCATCCCCACGCTCCTGTTTTCCCTCCTGACGTTGCGAGATCTGGCCAGTGATCCTCCCCTCTTCTTCCTCCATCCCGCGTTCGGATATTTTGCAGGGCCCATCTACGATGAATGGATTCCGATCCCTTCTTCCGTCATCACGTTCCGATTTTGGACTTTGGCGCTTTCCCTCTGGCTCGCCTCCACCGCCTATTTATCGATCGCTCGGAAAAATCCGATCCGTCGAGCGGCTTGGCTGCTTCCCGGAATCCTGGTCTGTTCCGCATTTTTCTTACGAACCCAACTGGGATGGTTTTACGGAGCGAAGCAGGTCCGAAGCGAACTTTCGGCGACCGTTGAAAAAGGCTTCCTCCGGCTCCATTTTGATCCTGCCGCCCCCTCGATCGATTTCGATTCCCTCGCGAATACTCTCGATTTCCGGGCCCGCCAAGTCGCGGATCAACTGGGTTTGAGCGACGACCAACGAAAACCGATCGATATTTTCGTTTATCGGTCGGCCGAACAGAAACGCCGATTGACCGGCACGAGGTACACGGCGATCGGGAATCCGCTGCAGCGGGCGGTGCATTTGCTTCATCCGGATCCCCGAAGCACGACCCTTCCGCACGAGCTGACTCATGTCCTGGCAGCTCCGTTCGGCATCCCAGGACTCGGGCTTACATTTCGCGTGGGACTCCTGGAAGGGATCGCCACGGCGATGGAGAAGTACCGGGAAGATCTTTCCATTCACGAATGGGCCCGGGCCTTGCAGATTCTTAGGCTGCTTCCCTCGGTCGAGGAGGTCCTGAGCCCCCTAAGCTTTTTCCGGCAGGCTCCTTCTCGCGCTTACCTGGCGTCGGGATCGTTCTGCCGGTGGTTGATCGATCAAAGGGGAATTTACCGATTTCAACAGCTCTATCGCGGGCGAAGTTTCGAACGCGTTTATGGTCGGTCCTCGTCCTCGCTGGTGAAGGCGTGGGAAAATTTCTTGGCGACGATCCCGGTCACTTCAGAAACAGTCAGCCGAATCGAGGATCGACTCCGGCAGCGCTCCATTTTCGAGCGTCGATGTCCCCACGACGTAGCCGATGCCGACGAAAAGGGATGGCGTTGCATTCGAACTTCGGACTGGACGGGGGCCTCAGAGGCATTCGAACGTGCATGGCAATACGCGGGGAAGAGTTCGGACCGCGCGATTTCGCTCGCGAGGACGGAAGCGAGGCAAGGGAGATGGAACCGAGTTGAAAGTTTAGCGAAGAGCGTCGTCGCAGATTCCCGAAGCTCTCCTTCCGATCTTGCGTGGGGACAGATTTACGTGGGAGATGCCGCCGTGGTTCGGGACGAACAGACCGCCGCGGCCGATTCCTATGCACGGGTCCAGGCCTCTGCCGTGGACCCGGACATCGGATTGGCCGTGCAGGCCCGGCTCCATTTACTCCAGGAAGGGGAGACCGACTCGCTTCTCCGGCTTATTCAACGGGGCCCCGACGAGAAATGGGTTGAATCGATGATCGAAGCCCGGGCCACTCCGCCGCATCCATCCGCTCCTCTCCTCCTTTACGCCGCGCGCGCCGCCGCTAAGCGCGGAAATCTTTCCGTCGCTCGACGTATCCTTTCTCAAGTGCCCTCGGATCCAGGGGCCGACTTGGAAAGAATCCAGCGTGCGTTGGAGGCCGAGATCTTCGAAAAACAAAGGGATGATGCGCACGCCATCGAAGCCTATGAACGACTTGGAAGCCGAGCTAGCGCTCAAGGGGAGATCCTTCGCGCAGAGGATCAGATCGCTCGCCTCCGCTGGCTCGCTTCGGCGAAACCGGGGGAATAGCTTCATTAACGCGAATGCTTTTCACTTGCCATGGGTGCCGCCTTGTGTCAAATGGACTGCCGGTGCCGCGATGGGCTTGCGAATCAGACTGGCGTGCCTAGTTCTTATCGGACTCATCCTCCCTTTTCGTGCATTTTCGTCGGATCAGGATCTGGAAACGGGGAAAAAGCTCCACGACGCGGGAGATTACGACGGTGCCATCCGAATTTACCGACAGGTTTTGAAAGATGAACCGAAAAATGAAATAGCGCGCTACGAGCTTGGTTTCTCTCTTTATTCTAAAGGGGAATATCGGAAATCGATCCGCGTATTGGAAAAACTCTTAGAGGACAATCCTGAGTTCAATCCCCTCCCCTATAGCACATTGGGGTCGGCTTACGACGGCCTGACGAAGTTAGGAGATGGAGAAAAGGTCCTGCGCGAAGGCCTTGATCACTTTTCCGATTCTTCCTTGCTGCACTATAACCTGGGAATTAACTTGAGCCTCCAGAATCGGACGGATGAAGCGACCCGGGAGTTCATTGCGGATCTGCGCCTCAAGCCCGACCATTCGTCGGCATGGCTCGCCCTGGCGGAATTTCAGTTCACTCAGCATGAAAGACACCGAGCTTTTCTCCTGTTCGCTCGCTTTCTTGCCCTGGAGTCGGATACCAAGCGCGCCAAGTCAGCTGCTTCGCGGCTCTGGGCGCTCCTCTTCTTGGGTGTCTCCCGCCGGCCGGAACTGAATAAGGAAGGAAAAGCGCAGATCGACGTTACTGTCCCGCCCCCAAATCCCGATGGAACAGACCCCCAGGGGGCGCGAGATCTCGGCATGTCAATGGTCGCAGCAACTCGGTTCACGGAAGAAGAAAAAGGGCTCAGCGACGCCGAGTTCTTTACGACGAAGTTCCCGTCCGTTTTGGATATCCTCGTTGAACAAGCTGAATCAAAGGACCCGGATGGCTTTTGGCAAACGCTTGTCCTGAACTTCTTTTCGGACGCGAAGGATGCCGACGTGATTAACACCATGGCGTATCTTTCTCGAAAACCGCTTGGTGAATCCGGCGTCACTCAGTGGCTCGAGAGCCATGCGGCCGAAGTGGAAAAATACCGTCAGTGGGCTTCCAGCTGGAAGCCGCCGGCGAACTAGCCCGGATCCGACAATAAATCTCGGTAAAAATCGATGCGGCTCGCTTCAGCGGAGCTTCGGAAACAGTCTCATTTTCGCCTGATACTTCTTGAGATCTCTGGATTTTTCTCTTGACGTCACCAGCGTGACGTCGGGCGTGTCCACGACGACCAGGTCATCGACGCCGCAGACTACGATCGGTTTCGAATCGGATCGAACGAGATTGCCGCCGCCGTCGACCACTTCGGCGTCTCCCAGCACGACATTGCTTCGATCCGTCTTCGCAAGCGCTTCGTGGACCGCCGCCCAGGTTCCCAGATCGGACCAGTCGAATTTGGCCGGCACCACTTCAACGGCCCGACTTTTTTCCATGAGGGCGTAATCGATGGAAAGGTTGGGGAGTTTTTCGTACGTAGGGCCTAGGTCCTGAAGCCCGAGTCGCTGACTCCAGTCGATCTGGCGAAGCGGGCGATAAATGTTGGGAGCATAGCGGGCCATTTCCTTTCCGAAAAAATCGCTCCGCCAGGCGAACATCCCGCTGTTCCAAAAATGGCGGAGTGAACGCGCGAACTTCCGCGCCTTCGCCAAGGGAGGTTTCTCAATAAATCGCTGGACGCGAAAGGCACCTTTCTTCGCGCGGTCGCGGGTGATCTCGACGTACCCGAAGTCGGTGCGCGGTTCGCGGATCGAGAGGCCGAAGGTCACCAGCGACTCTCCGTCCGCCGCTCGTTTCACACCCCGTCTCATCGTTTCGGCGAATCGTTTTTCCTCCGGAATCCATTGATCGGCCGTGAGAACCAGAATCGTCGTCGCCTGGCCGCGCTTCGTTTCGATTTCCAGCGTGGCCGCACAACAGGCCGGCCCGGAATTGCGTCCCATCGGCTCGGCCAAAATCCTCTCCGGATCGAAGCCGGATAGAGCTTGCCGCGTCGCGGCCACTTGCGAAGCAATGGTCACGATCCAAACGTGCTCGGATTCTACAAGCATCCTGGCCCGGGAGACGGCCTGCTCTATAAGCGTCTGCTGATGGGGTAACCGAAGGAGTTGCTTCGGCCGTTCGGCGCGGCTGAGCGGCCAGAGCCTCGTTCCGCCGCCGCCCGCCAGAATGAGGACGTCCATATTCGCGCTCATCGGAAAGGCGATCTTGGCAAATCGGGAGCGAGAGCGCTATCTTTCCAGTTACCACCCATTTGAGTTAATATATTTGAAGAGGCGATTTTCCGGGGCGGTGGTTCCGGAGAGTCGCGTTGAAACAAGGCTTTAGCGAGCTGGGCTCCTGCCGGTTCGATAAGGTCGAAAGGAGACAAAGATGTCCTTACGCGATGAGGCCGTACGCGCCTCTATTTCCCGACTTCCGCGCAAGATCGTTCGTCCGACGGACCCCCTCGGCAAGACATTGCCCGTCAGCGGCTACTTCGGAAGCCTGACGTTCGGACTCGATCAGATTAAGGAGAAAATCTCCAAAGATTCGTTCGATGCCTTAATGGCCATGGTGCATCGGGGCGCTCGACTTCCCAAAAATGTCTCCGATGAGATCGCCACCGTCATCCGGGACTGGGCGATGAGCTATGGGGTCACCCATTTCTGTCATTGGTTTCAGCCGATGACCGGTCTGACGGCCGAAAAACACGATGCCTTTATCACGACGCGAGTCACGGAAACTGGACAGACGCAAGTGTTAGAACGCTTCTCGGGTTCGGCGCTCATTCAATCCGAACCGGACGCCAGTTCCTTTCCCAGCGGCGGGATGCGCTCCACGTTTGAGGCCCGCGGTTACACCGCGTGGGACCCGAGCAGCCCGATCTTCATCATGGAATCGACCAACGGTAAAACCATGTGCGTCCCCTCGGCTTTCTTGAGCTGGCACGGTCACGCACTGGACACCAAGACTCCCCTGCTTCGCTCCACCGAAGCGCTTTCACGTGAAGCGGTTCGTTTTCTAAAGTTGCTGGGGGACGTGGACATTACGGCGGTTAACGCCACACTTGGCGCCGAACAGGAATACTTTCTCATCGACCGCGCCCTTTTTGCGGCGCGACCTGACCTGCTCATGACGGGACGCACGCTCGTCGGTCGCGCCTCCACGCGTGGACAGCAGTTTGAAGATCATTATTTTGGACCGATCACGTCACGCGTTCTCTCCTTCATGCAAGAGCTCGAACAGGAGATGTACAAATTGGGAGTTCCGTTGAAGACCCGTCACAACGAAGTGGCGCCGGCACAGTACGAAGTGGCGCCCATTTTCGAGGATGCGAACTTAAGCTGCGATCACAACTCCCTCTGCATGGACATGATGTGTCGGATCGCGCGGCGGCACGATCTCGTCTGTCTCCTGCACGAGAAACCGTTCGCCGGAATCAACGGCAGCGGAAAGCACAATAACTGGAGCTTGGCCACGCAAAAGGGGGACAACCTTCTCGATCCAGGCAAAACCCCGCATCAAAACCTTCGTTTCCTAGCCGTGCTGGCAGCGGTTTTGAAGGCGGTGCACGAACACGCCGATATGCTGCGAGCGGCGATTGCCTCGCCCGGCAACGATCATCGACTCGGGGCCAATGAGGCGCCGCCTGCGATCATCAGCGCATTTCTGGGTCAGAGCTTGAGCGAAATCTTGGATCACATTGAAACCGGGCAAATGCCGAAAGCCTCCACCGATGAGGCGATATTAAGTCTCGGCGTTTCGAAGCTTCCCGTCGTTGCCCGCGACAACACGGACCGGAACCGGACCTCGCCGTTCGCTTTCACCGGAAACAAGTTCGAGTTCCGGGCGGTAGGAGCTTCGGCGAACATTGCGATAGCCATTACCGTTCTCAATGCGGCGACGGCCGATTCTTTCGCTCAGCTTACGGAAAGATTGGAAAAGAAACTGGCGCAAGCGATGGGGCGCGACGAAGCGATCTTGGGGTTGGTCCGGGAAGTGATCGCAGAAACCAAGAAGATCCGCTTCGAAGGAAATAACTATTCGGACGAGTGGAAAACGGAAGCCAAGGAACGCGGCCTTCCCAACCTGACATCGGCACCGGAAGCGCTCAAGGTGCTGGAGAACGCCAAAGCGTGGGAATTCCTGACACGTTTTAAAGTTCTCTCCGCCGAAGAGATCAAGGCTTGGCACGTCATCATGCTGGAGCGATACATCAAGCAGATCGAAATGGAGGCGGCCACGATGCTTGAGCTGGTCGACACGCACGTCCTTCCGGCGATGGAAGAAGAGGTCACGCGCGTCGCCCACATGGTCACCGAACTCAAGTCGACCGGCCACAAGACCGGCAATCGACGCCTCGACCAGGCGACGACGATGTACGACCATTTGATGGACGCGTGCGCCGCGCTGGACAAGGAATTAGCCGCAGCCCAGGGGATTCATGATGAAGCCAAGAAAGCGTCGGCCTTGAGCAAGAAAGTCTTTCCGGCGATGGAAAAACTCCGGGAATTTTCGGACCAGGCCGAGGGCTTCGTCGCCGACGAACTCTGGCGGCTGCCGAAGTATCGGGAGATGCTGTTTCTGAAGTAAGAAAGGCGAACTCGGGACACTAACCCGTCGTTCGACCGGGTTTCGGCTTCATGAGCAGATCCAGGAAAAAGAGTGCCGCCCCTACGGTGATGCACGAGTCGGCCACGTTGAAGGCCGGCCAATGGTGGGTTTTGAAATAAAAATCCAAGAAGTCGACCACATACCCCTGACGAATGCGGTCGATGAGATTCCCGATCGCTCCGCTTAAGATCAATATGAGAGCCCACCGAGGAATACGTTCCTCCGGTTTCAGGCGAACGAGAAGATAGACCACCAGGCCGATCGCCAAGATTGACGTGACAACGAAGAAGCTCATCGACCATTTGGCTCCGAGACCGAACGCCGCGCCGGTATTGTGAACCAGCGTCAAGTTGAAAACTCCGGGAAGGATTGATTTCGACTGCCCGCGGCCAAAGTGCGTCGCCATCCAATGTTTGGATCCCAAATCCAATGCCGCCAAAAGGGCCGTGGCCCCAGATATCTTGAGATACTTTGAGGCGATTGGGTTCATATCGCGTCGATCACCTCGGCACAGCGGCGGCAAAGTTTCAGATGTTTTTCCACCGCCCCGACGTCCGACGGATACGTCCAACACCGCTCGCACCGTTGGCCGACAATTTTTCGCACGCCTACTTTGAGTCCCGGAATTTCCGCCGATTCGAAGAGATCCATCTCTTTGGCTATGCTCTTGGTCAATCTGGCCCGCGAAACGATCCAGAGCATCGGGAGTTCCTTTTGATACTGCTCGATCAGCGTCCGAATCGGTTCGGGCGCCGCCACCTCGACCTCGGCTTCCAGCGACTGACCGATGACCTTTTGCTGCCGAAGCTTTTCCAAGGCCTTCGAGACTTCTCCCCGGACGAGAAACAGCTTTTCCCAGCGACCGGCAAATTCACGTTCTTCCGCCGGAGCGGCGGGAGGAAACTCCGCCAGATGCACCGATGAAGTCTTTCCGTTAAAGGCGGGGAGATGGTCCCAAATTTCCTCTGCCGTCATCGGGAGAATCGGCGCCAGAAGACGTGTCAGGTGATCCGCCACGTCAAACAGAACCGTCTGCGCGCTCCGCCGACGCGCCCCATCGGCCCGATCGCAATAGAGCGTGTCTTTTGAAATATCGAGATACCACGCACTCAGTTCCACGACGCAGAATTCGTTGAGGGACTGAACGACGACGTGAAACTCGTAATCCTCGTACGCCTTTCGGCATTTCTGAGCGACCTGCGCCAGGCGATCCGCCGCCCATCGGTCGATCTCACGTGACAGTTCAGAGCGCGGGACGCGGTGTCGATCCGGCTCAAAGTCGAACAAATTCCCCAAACAGAAGCGCGCCGTATTCCGAATCCGCCGGTACGACTCGACGGCCCGATCGAGAATCTCTTTGGAGAGCCGCACATCGTCCCGATAATCCTCCATCGCCACCCAGAGACGAAGCATCTCCGCGCCCCGCTCTTTGACCGACTCTTGCGCCGAGATGTAGTTGCCCACCGATTTGGACATCTTCCGGCCCTCTCCGTCCACGACAAATCCGTGAGTCACGACGGCTTTGAACGGGGCATGGCCCCGGGTCGCCATCCCCTCCAGAAGACTGGAATGGAACCACCCGCGATGTTGGTCGCTTCCTTCCAAATAAAGATCGCAGGGCCAACGAAGACCGGTACGTTGCTCGAGGACAGCGGCGTGACTCGCCCCCGAGTCAAACCAGACATCCAGGATGTCCTGGCCTTTTTCGAAATCTTTCGCGCCACACTTCGTGCATGCGGTTCCTGTAGGCAGCAGTTCCGCGCTCTCATATTGAAACCAAGCGTCGGACCCCTCTTTCGCGAACCTTTCGGCCACGTGCGAAACGGCCGAAGCGGAAAGCAGATTTTCGCCGCATGCTTTACAAACGAACGTGATGACCGGAACCCCCCACACTCTTTGGCGGGATAGACACCAATCCGGCCGCCCGGCCACCATGCCGTAAATGCGCTCGCGTCCCCATTTGGGAATCCACAGAATTCGGTCGATCTCCTCCAGGGCATTCTTGCGAAGATCCCGATGGGAAAGCGAGAGAAACCATTGCGCCGTAGCACGGAAGACCACCGGATTCTTGCAGCGCCAGCAGTGCGGATAGCTGTGCGTGACCTTGAGCTCTTTTTCGAACAGGCGGTCCAGCTTCTTGAGGTGCTCGATGATCTTGGGATTCGCTTCGAACACACGCTCGCCGGCGAAATGTTCCACGTCTTTCTCAAAGCGCCCGTCCGGGCCGACCGGAGAATAGATCTCCAGGCCATGCTCGAGGCCCAATTGATAATCCTCCTCGCCATGACCGGGCGCCGTGTGAACCAAACCGCTTCCGGTATCCAGCGTGACATGCTCCCCGGGAAAGAAGTGAATTTCGCGCTTCACGAAAGGATGTTGGGCCACGAGCGAGGCAAGACGCTCTCCTTTTCCGATATTCCCGACCTCTTTTAAAGAAATCTGTTGTGCTTCAGCAACCTGCTCAACCATCGCTTTTGCCATGATGAAACGTCCGGGCTTTCCTTTTCGTTCGACGACGACATAATCGGCCGTCTTTTGATAAGCGATCGCCATCGACGCCGGCAAGGTCCAAGGCGTCGTCGTCCAAATGAGGGCAAATCGTTCCTTCGGATCACTCTTGGGAAGACCCAGTTTTTCCCAACCGCTGGCGATGGGATACGCCACATAAACGCTGGGCGATTGATGGTCTTCGTATTCGATCTCCGCCTCCGCCAACGCCGTCTGACAGGATATGCACCAATGGATGGAGCGCCGACTCCGGTAGACAAAGCCTTTGTCCACAACCTTTGCGAACTCCCGGGCGATTTGGGCTTCGTAGCTGAAATCCATCGTTCGATACGGGTTTTCCCATTCCCCGAAAATTCCGAGGCGCTTGAACTCCTCGCGCTGGATGTCGATGAATCGCTCCGCATATTTGCGACACTCCCGGCGAAGCTCCAATTTCGAAAAACTCTTCGCCTTTCCGCCCAGCTGTTTGACGACCTGATGCTCGATCGGCAAGCCGTGGCAGTCCCAACCCGGCACGTAAGGGCTCAAAAACCCGGCCATCGACTTGGACTTCACGACCAGATCCTTGAGCGTCTTGTTCATCACGTGGCCCACATGAATGTTCCCGTTGGCGTACGGAGGGCCGTCGTGCAGAAGAAAGAGCGGTTTCGCGGAATTCTTCGCAAGAATTTGCCGGTAGAGGCCGGCTTTTTCCCAACGCTCCAAAAAGATCGGTTCGCGCTGCGTTAAATTCGCCTTCATCGGAAAATCGGTCTTGGGCAGCTGAATTGTTGATTTGTAGTCCATCGGCGTAGAAATAGGGTCCGATGTCTATTCGTCCGGCCTCTGAACTGTCAAGAAGATTGACTCTTTTCAAGCACTTCCAAAGTTTTTGGAATGCCGGCAGCGATCTTCTTTTTCCGCCCACTTGTACGGTTTGCTCGGCCCGCTCGCCTTTACGAAAGGGCGGCATCTGCGCACCGTGTGACGAGCAATTCTATTCACCGATGGAATTGACGGTTCCCGGCGCTGAAGTTGAACGCGCCCGAGCGATTGCCGCCGGCTTTTACGAAGGCCCCCTTCGCGACCTGGTTCTGAGAGTCAAATTCCACGCGGATCCTCGCCCGCTCCCCCTTCTGAAGGATTTTCTGCGGCGAGCTTCGGATCAACTTGTCCGGACGTTGCCCACGACCATCATTGCCGTTCCTGCCGATCGGCGACGGCTCCGAAAAAGGGGGGTCGATTTGCCCGCTTTGTTGGCCAAGGATCTGGCGTTACATCTTCGAGTTCCTTTCGAACGAAATATCGTGCGCAAAGTCCGGGCGACATCGGCTCAAACCTCTCTGGATCAAAAGGAGCGCCGCGGAAATCTGGAGGGCGCGTTTGAAGTGGTGGCGGATCCGGCCGAGCAAAACATTCTTGTGGTCGACGATGTCTTCACCACGGGGGCTACGGCCGGCGTGGTCACGGAACTTCTTCTCTGCTCAGGCGCCCACGCCGTTATATGGGCGACTCTCGCTCGCACTCCCCTCAGCTTAAAGGTTATTGAAGAGCCGTAAGGTGTGACGCCACAAACTCCCGAAGTTGCCTGAGCGTCACTTGAGAAAGCTTGCCGCTGAATTGAACTCCGTACCCGCGCAACGGCCCCGAAAACCGGCCGTCGATTCGTACGACCGCTCCGGAAACCATGCAGAGGACTTTTTTCGCCCGCGGACCTAATTGCATCGGCAGGTAAAATAGGATCTCCGTGCCCATGGTCAGGGGTTCTTGCGTGATCAAGAAGACGCCCTGTTCGCTGACATCTCTTACGAACCCCGTTTGATTGCTACGGTGATTCGGTTTGAAAACCGCCGCCTGCCCGTAGTCCACCCTTCGAGCTTTGCGTTCATATGCAAACTCTTGCTTCCGAACATTTGTGGCAGAATTAGCCATGGACAAATATAATAGCAACTTTTGTACCCGATTCAAGATACAATATAACTATATGATATTATGTTGTTTATAAAAACAAAACTGGGCATTTGTGTGCAAAAAGTGAGCATGCGTAACTTTTATTCATTACCTTTCTGCGCACTCGCTTGGGGCCTCTTATCGATCGGCGGGATTCTTAAGGCCGCGACCGACCAACGCCTTTTTCAGCGCCTTTAGAACCTGGGGCCGATCGGCGAGATAGATCCCTTTCATTGGCGGGGCGATTGGGTAATACCGTCCGTTCCCCGGCAAAAGATCGGGACGATCGACCGGAGAAAGTCGCCAGTCCCCAACTCGATAAGCGTACAGGTCTGCGGCTCGAGCTCCTTCTCGGCGCGCTATATCGATGATGGACAAGATTTCATCGACCGTTGGATGAGATTGTCTAGGACTGTCTAGCGAGGTACCCACCCAGAATGTGAATATGGGAAACGGTTGCTCGCCAAAAAGAGTCTTCAGTTTTCGAACGATTCTTCGTGTCTGATCCTGATATTCCCGGAGATCCTGTTCCCCCGACCACGAAAACGCGGCGTAAACAGAGATGGCATCGAAGAACCTGGCCAAATCCCGAATGTCGAGGCCCCGCTGATCCAACATGTTCGCCAATGCCGATGCTCCTAATTGCGCTCGAACTTTCGCAGCGGCCGCACCGGTGACTCCCTCGGTTTCTAAAATAAGCTCATCGTCTTCGAGAACGAGGAGATGCGCGGGATTCGGGTCTTCCCGTCGAATGGCGGCACGGGTCGCCTGAGCCCAATCCCGAAGCCAGGCCTTTCGGGCTTCAATCCAGTCCCACCACTTCTTCGGATTCGAGGGTTCCGCCGGCGGCGCCACTTCGTTCCAATCCGATGCCGGTTTCTCCCGCCAAGCCTTCGCCAGCGCCGGCAAATCCCCGTATTTTTTCATGAGCCATACTCGAAAGCGGATCCGATCCAGCTCGGAATAACTTGAGAACCTACCCTCGCGTAAACCGGCGATTTTCGGCCGGCCCATTTGAAACGTTTCATCAAAATAATAGCCGAGGAAGTTGCGATGACCTTTGGCCGCCTCCGCCAGGGTTTCAAGATAGGGCACCCAGATACGATCCACCCATGTGCGTTCAAAAAGGTTCGGCGTAATCCGAACAACGCCCAGTTCATCCACGGTCTCCATTCCGGCTGGAACCGGAAGTTGAGACGCCGATGGTCCCCAAATATTGAGATAAACGCCGAGGCCCGCCTCGTCGGCTTCGTCCAAGAACGTGCGCATGTCGTGAGCACGGCGAACAAAGGCCGTCGTGTCATAACCGAATGCCGCCACAACATATGAAATCCCGCCCGCTTTCATTTCCTGAAGGTCGCTCTTCCACTGCGTAGGGGGAACGGAATTCAGCCAATACCAAGCCCCCACGGGATACGAGACGTGAACGCTGGGCGAAGCCTTGGATTGCCCGTGCCAAAATATCCCGGAGCAGAACGCTATGAAAAACAGGCCGCTATGTTTTCGCCAGGAACGCATTTGCCGGTTTCATTTCCGGAATCGGTTTCAGAATCATGTACCCGACCCATGTCATCAGCAACAAAACCAGAATCGCCGCCGCCTGTCCTGTCAACGGAGAAAGGCCGAACATCCGATGGGAAACAAACGTGACCAAAGCCCAGATTCCCGGCCCGGTGACGGCGGAGAAACGGCCGACCATGCCGTAGAGCCCGTAAAACTCGCCGATTCGGGCCGGTGGTGAAAGAAGAAGCATGAGCGGCCGGTCTGCGGACCAGATTCCACCCAAAACGAATCCGGCGGAAGCGCCCAGAAGATAAACGCTCCATAAAGGGAGCCTCAAGAAGCCGATCAGCGCGGCAAAAAGAAAGACCGCCAGCCAAATCTTTAGCACCAAATTAAGCGTGGCTTTGGGGCCGATCCGGTCGGCCAGAATCCCCCAGAACCATCCACCCGCGACGGCAAACGTGATTCCGAGCATCATCACCCACTGAGCCGTCCGCTCCCCCTCGGCTGAGCTCATTCCTCCGCTGACCGCCGCGTTCACCGTATAAAGCGCCATCACCGCAATCACCGTGTTGATCGCGTCGGTATAGAACACGCGGCCGATCAGAAAGCGCAAAAGTCCCGGATATTCTTGAGTCGATCGAACGGTTCTGACGGTTTCTCGAATCGAGTTCCGAATCATCTGCAAATCGATCGGTTTCGGAAAAAGGTTCCCCCGCTCTTGGACGAAGAAAAAGCAGGGCAAAGCAAAAAAAAGAAAAAGTGCGGCGATCCAGACGAATAGAAGCGGCTTGTCCGAAGTTCCCAAAATCAGCCCCAGCGCCACCGCCAAGAATGAACCGAAATATCCCATGGCCACGCCGATCCCACCCACCCTCC
>DATDPG010000089.1 GCA_035292885.1 Bdellovibrionota bacterium
ACGGATCACTCGGATTCCCGTCGCTCTTCATCCGCGTTGCGCCGCTCTGGAATCCTCTGACAATTGTTAAGATATCAAGGCCAGGCCCTAAATCTTTTCCGGGCGCCGAAGACCCCCCGGATTCGGATACGCCTCGCGCCAAGCATGCCCTGAGCGAAGTCGAAGGGACGCTAAGCGACAGGCCCAAGGCCTGTCATCCCGAGCGAATGCGAGGGATCTGAGAAAAAGATTTCTCTGGGAGCCTGCCCTGAGTCTGGCCGAAGGGTTCGAAATGACAATTCGTTTTCCCTTTGCGCCTTTGCGTTCTTTGCGGGAGATATTCCGAGACCGACCGGTGCGCGAAGCGCACCCTACGAAAACTCTTGCCCTGTGGAATACCGGGCTGCAATTCCACAGGGCGAGTGTCTCTGTGGTGAATGCTTCTTCACAGGAAACCCAGAATAGCCTCTTTTCTAGCAGGTTGCTGAAAAACTCTCTCGGAGTCCTTCGACGGTGCTCAGGACGAACGGAGGGGTTGGGATATCATTGAGGATTGTCCGGTCATGCTGAGGCTCTCGAAGCATTCCGAACCTTTTTTCAGCGACCTGCTAGGCTTTGGTACCGTGGATACTCACCAAATCAAAAACCTCGAGTTTTTCACTCTTGCCTTTAACTTCCGCCAAAGGGAGGGCGTTAAACGTTACATCCGGCCCGAGGGCGTCAACCACTTCCCTCGTCATCAATATTTGCCCGGGTTTCGCCAGACCGGAAAATCGCGAGGCGACGTTCACGGTATCTCCGATAACCGTAAATTCCATGCGCTCCGGGGAGCCGATATTGCCAAGGAAGACCTCTCCAGTACTAAGGCCGATGCCGAATTCCATTTTCAAGCCGTATTTTTGTAGCCAGCGCTCATTTAGCGCCGGTAAGCGCTGCATCATCTTGAGCGCGGCCTGAGCCGCGTGTCGCGCTGAATTGTCAAGTTCGATAAGACTCCCGAACACGGCGACGATCGCATCGCCGATATACTTGTCCAGCGATCCGCCATGTTCGAAGATAATTCCCGCCATTTCAGTAAAATATTCGTTGAGCTGGTGCACCAGCTCGTCCGGCTTGCGGGATTCGGTGATCGTCGTGAAGTTGCGGATATCGGAAAACAACACCGTCACAACCTTTTTATCCCCACCCAAATTGACCTCAACATTGTGCTTCACGATTTGATCGACGATCTGCGGCGATAAATAGCGCGACAGGTTGGCGCGCACACCCTCTTCCTTCTTCATTTGTTCGGCGAGCTTGGCGTTTTCGACGGCCACGGCCGCCTGATCGGCCATGGTATCGAGCAAATCAATATCTTCCCGACTATAGAAGTGGCCCGACTTCTTACGGCCCAAGGCTAAAACGCCAGTGACCTCTCCTTGGTAAACCAAGGGTAAGGCCATGCTCGCATTCATCTCTACGAAGCTTCTGCCGCAGGATTCCTTCAGATCGCTGTAAATCGGATCTTCTTGGATGTCGTAGGTTGTGATCAGTTTTTTTTCACGCGCAATTAAGGCAAGCAATGGATCATCGTAAGCGACGCGCACTTCCCTCTGACCATTGGCAATCGTTCCCGGTGGTTCGTCCTCAACAAAGTAATTTCTGTGGGCTTTTTTCTGGGGCTCCAGCACGAACACCCCCGCCGCATCGATAAACATCTCGTTGCGCACCGTATCGACGACCTTCTTTAGAATTTGGTCCAGATTCAACATCGAGGTGAGAGCATTGCTGACGGTTCGAACGGTGTCCTTATAATCAAACTTCTGTCTGAAAAAGACCCTATCCACCGTGTCCTGAATCTTGCGGTTGATGGGGTCGAAGCCAAACACAACTAACAACGCGAAGGCGATGGGAAAGACTTCGTCCGCATACTCGCCGAACAAGGGTTGAAAGACAAACTTGGTCGTAACCGCTTGGATCGAAAAGTAGCCAAAGCCGACGACCGCGGTCATGATGACGTAGCCAACAGCCCTCTTGATGTAAACGTCGACGTCAAATAAATTATGCTTGGCGATGGCGAACGCGATAGATGCAGGAAAAATGACGATCGGGACCGGTAAGAATCCCCTAAAAAGTTCGAGAGTGGCCACGCTGGCTCCCATGAGCGAGACGTAATGATTTATGGCTGGCAGCGGAAAGGCTAATAGCGCGCCGAACAGAACGACCTTTCCCCGCTGCTTCGATA
>DATDPG010000090.1 GCA_035292885.1 Bdellovibrionota bacterium
GAAACCGATCGAAGGAATCATGACCATGAAGGTGGATGGCCCGCCGTATCAAGCCCTCGTCAAAGTGAAATCGCCGTTTGAGACGGAGGTCGGAATCGTGGAACCTCATTCCCCGTCGTCACAACTCCTCATGTACGCACTGAGTTCAGAGCTCCCTCCGGTGTCGGACGAAGATTCTGATAAAACCTATCAGGCACAGATTAGACATTTTATGGAGGTTTACGGAACCATAGCGTACGACCGGAACGCTTTACAACTTCCGGGACGGGAACGTCCATTTGCAGGGCAAAGAGAACACTTTTCGGGCCACGTCCGCTTGCTCGTCGACGTATCTAACCCGCCGGACAATGAAAAAATCTCGTGCGTCGTCGTATACAAATTCAACCAAGGAAATATCGAATTCTTTTCTGCAGACGCGTCTCCGGGTTCAACGCAATCTGATACGGCTGATACCACGACCGGAGCGGACGCTGGGACTCCCGGCCCCACGACACCCGGCAAGGGACAGATAGATGCGCAACCCTACCTTGGCAATGGGGGTAAAGCGCCCGTGAAACCTCCAGTGAAATCGGCCGCCAAGACGGAAGAAGAGAAAAAGAATGAGGCAGCGGCAGCCGCAGAAGAGACTACAAAGAAAGAGACAGCGGCGACAGAGGAACAAAGGAAGAAAGACGAATTGGCGGCAGCGGAACTGGATAAGAAGTTAAAAGCTGCGGCAGCGGCCGCGCAAGCGACGCCTACGCCGACTCCCACGCCTCCACCGAAGTCGGGCGGCGGCGGTTGCAACGTCGGCGGTCTGGACGATGACTTTGCACGTCTGAATCTATTGGCCGTGAGCCTCTGGATGCTCTTGAGCGCACGGCGACGGGCGAGAAAACTCGCGCTGCTCGCGCAGAGAGCTCGGAACTAAACGAGAATTACGCTTCGCCGAGCGTCGGCGGAACTTCGTCAAAGCCGATCACACCGGCGTCGGCCACTTCCTCAACAGAGACCAAATCGCCGAGAACAGCGGGCGGCTGCGTCGGAACCGTCGCCCGTTCATCCTGCGGTTGGGCGAGCTTCGCGCTCCTCTCCGGCGGGACCGAACGATAGACGTAAGCCAGCTTTCGGATCTGGGACATGGCGCTCGGCGAAATTCCCGACAGGCTGACCATCTCGGAGACCCGGGTCCGTCGAACCCAGGTAAGCGAAGGAACTCCGATCGCGAAGAAACGACGAAGATCCATTTCGCTCACGCCATCCGTAACGCGCACGGCGCGATAGAACTCCACGAGATTCCGGACGGCCAAGCGATACCCGCGATACTGCAACCCGAATCGATCACACAAACTGATAAAACCTTTCATCACGACCTCCCGCATCGCCTGCGAACCGGTCTGTTCCGTTTCGCCCAGCGCCAACAAGACCAAGGAACGAAAAAACGTGAGATCCTCCGCGTGCTGGTTCAGCCCCACGGCTTCCACTTTGGGAATCAACGACGTCACGACGTACTCCGAAATTTCGAGTAGCTCGCGGGCGTATTCCCCCAACGTGATGGCTTTCATGTACCGGCCGATCGGGCTGAGCGTGTTTCTCGACAACGCCAAAAAGGTCTCCTGCATCTGCCGGATTCCATCGTCCGGACCCAATTCGGGATTCGCCTCCGAAGAAATATCGGCCAGCTCGAACGGCTGCTCGGCGTCGGCCGTCAATCCCTCGAGAGCTTTGTCCAGTTCGTCGATCAAATCGTCCGGCAGTTGGGCATTTTCATCCGATGCCGGAACGTCATTCGGGCGGGTGAAAGGATCCTCCTCAGACACGGGGCACCTCCGTTTTTGGGTAAGACCGATCCTCGTTCCCCAGAGACGGGGAGTGGAGAGATGTGGAAACCTGACCGCCGTCCTCAATACAAATGGGGGAGATCAGGGGCAGGCGGTGGCGGAAATTGGGCACTTTCGTTAACTTAGACTGATGGTAGTATATTGTAACCTATGGTCAAGAGAAAATTTTACACGCCTGGCGTGGGCTATTATTGCGAGTTTGCGATGAATTACAGAGTTCGGATTGCGCGATTCGGGAGGACCGAGACCGCGAAGACTTTCAAAATATCTCCAGGAATAAAGAAAACAAATCCAGTCAATAGCGCCTTGCTACAATCCATTCCTGTAAAAAGTTTGAGCTGAAGGACGCCCGGAATAAAGAGAACGAGCGAGACAAAGATGAGTCGCCAGGATCTTCCCCAAAATGTGAGTTGCCGCCAGCGGGGATGAATCCACGAGCCGGTGAGCGCCGCGGACGCCACGAAACCGATCAGGTAGCCTCCCGTCGCACCAAACAAATAGAGAAGATTGGAATGGGCGCCCGCAAACATCGGCAAACCGATCCCCCCCAATAAGAGATAAAGAAGCTGGGCGTACAGACCGTCGCGGCCGAGAACGACGCCGCTCGCGAGTACGGCCGCCGTCTGCAGCGTGATCGGGACCGGAGTGAACGGCAGAGGGATTTTGATCCAGGCCCCCAAGCCGGTGAGGATCGCAAAGAGCGAAATCCAACCGACGCGAACGGCCACGGTGGAACGATCGGCAACTTGGGTTTGGACGGCGGTCGACATCGAGCGAACATGCCAAAACTGAAACGTACGTCAAGCCTGCTCGTGAAGGCGGGGGTCGAGAGCATCCCGCAAGGAGTCCCCCACGATGTTCAAGGCCAAGACGATAAAGAACATGGCGCCGGTAGCGGCGACAAGTTGCCACCAGATCCCGCGCAGCAATTCTTCTTTGGCGTCGGCGATCATGATCCCCCAACTCGGCTCGCCTTGAACGCCCAAGCCGAGGTAGCTCAAGATGGCTTCCGATTTAATCGCGTAAATAAACCGAAGCGAAAAATCGATGATGAGGAGGTGAGTGACGTTCGGAAAGATGTGTCGGAATAGAAGCCTTCGGTGTCTCGCCCCCATCGCCCGCGCCGCCACGACGTAATCGCGCTCTTTGAGTTTCAACGTCTCGGAACGGATCAGCCGGCAGATTCCCACCCACGACGTCAGACCGACCGCGACATAAATCGCCGTGAGGCCGCGACCCAAAACGAAGCTCAGCGATGTCAGTAGAAGAATCGACGGAATCGATTCGACCGTGGAGTAAAGCCAGACCACAAGCTCGTCCCACCGGCCACCGAAATATCCGGCCAGCGCCCCCAGGACGGCGCCGATCGGTATCGCGATGACCGAGGCGACGAGGCCGACCGAAAAGGCGACTTCGGCGCCGTGAAGAACTTTCGCCCAGACATTTCGGCCCAAGAGATCGGTCCCCAACCAATACGTCGGATTCGGAGCGACGTAGCTGGGCCCCACGCGCGCGGCGTAATCCCACGGGAGAAGATGAAACGCGGAAAGCAGCGCCACGAACGCATAGCTTGCAATTACCAAGATACCGACGACCGCAAACCGATCTCCCATCAAGACGCGGACGGCCTCCCGGCCGGGGGAATGGCGGCGGATCATTCGAGCACCACTCTTGGATCGACCTTGGCGTACAAAATGTCGGAGAAGAGATTTCCGAATACATATAGAATCGCACCGAGCACCGTGATCGCTTTGACGACCGGCCAATCGGCATTGTTGAACGCGTCCACGGTCATGCTGCCTAGCCCCGGAATCCCGAAAAAGTTTTCGAGAAGAAGCGAGCCCATAAAGAGAAACGGGATTTCGATTACCAGGCGGGTGACGATCGGGACCATGGCGTTCCGTAAGACATGGCTGAAGAGGACGCGGAGGGGGCCCAGACCTTTGGCGTGCGCCGTCCGAACGTAGTCTTGGCCCAGCTCCTCGAGAAAGATCGTGCGGAAAAATCGGACATCGGAACCGATCGCCAGAAGAATCCAGATAATCCAGGGCAATGCGAGATAGTTGAACCGATGGGACCACTCCGGCTCGTACCCCGAGATGGGAAAGAGATTGAATTTGAACGCGAGAAAGTATTGGCCGAGAAGAATGTAGGCCAACACGCTGACGCTCATACCGAGGACGCTGAGGACTACGATCAAACGGTCGAGAATCGTCCGGCGCAGGGCCGCCGCGATTAAGGCGATCGAGATCGCGAGGATTTCACTCATGAGGAAGGCGGGTACGGCAAGTGAAAGTGACGCCTCGGCGCCGTCGGCCAGCATCTTTCCGATCGTCTGCTTCGTCTGAAACGAACGTTCGAAATCGAGCGTCACGATCTGTCTTAGAAAACGGAGAAACTGAAGCGGGAGCGGCTGGTCGAAACCGTATTCATGGCGGTAAAGAGCCGCCTCCTCGGCCGTGGCATGCTTTCCCAGCATCTGGAGAACCGGATCGCCGCCGGCCACGTGAAAGACGATGAACGTAATTAAGGCCACGCCCAGAAGGATCGGAATGACGTAAAGCGTGCGCCGTACAATGTAGGCGGTCATTGAAGCAGGGGGAGCGTCTCGCGCTTTTCGTTTGAATCTATGTCGATGTACTTATACGCCCCCGGCGAAAAACTGTTTCGCTTGAAATTTCGAACCCATCCCTGACGAAGTCCGTGGGCGATCCGGTGAGCGAAGAAAACCCAAGGAATTTCTTCGTGAATAATGCGAACCATTTTCTTGATTATTTCCAACCGCTCCGGCCCGTCGGGTAGGTCGCGCATCTGGTCGTACAATCGATCATATACGGCGTTTTTGAAGTTCGCGTTGTTGGGCCCGGGAGAGACGTTTTTGCCATAAAGCAACTGTAGAAAATTCTCGGCGTCCGGGTAGTCCGCTCCCCAAGCCGCGCCGGTGAACTGAATTTGTCTGCGGGAAATTCGCGCCTGAAGCTGCGGCCAGGTGCCGATGCGAGATTCCATTTTGAGGCCGATCTGTTTTAGGTCGCTCGCGATCAATTCGAACCACTGTCGGTGCGTCGAATCCGCTACTCCGTCAAATTCGATCGGAGGAAACTCATTCCTTCCCGTGTCTTTTCGGTACTCCTCGAGCGACTTAGCCTTGGCTTTCTTGGCCTCTTCCAGGTTGTAACTCCAAGGATCACGAAGATCCGGGTCATAACCAAAAAGGCCCGGACCCACTGGGCCCTGCGCAGCGACGGCCCGATCATTGTAAAATAGCCGGATCATTTCTCTCCGGTTGATCGCCTGGCTGATGGCTTGACGAAGGGTTTTGTATTTGCCCAAAATCGGATCCTCAAGATTAAAGAGAAAATAGACAAGGTCCGGATCTTGTTCTCTGGTCAACGCAAATTTTCTTTTCTTCATGTCCTCCTTTAATTCGCCGTCGGCGCCAAACACCGAACTATACGCGTCTTTCGAGATCCCGCTGATGTCCAAACGGCCACGAAGAAAATTGAGC
>DATDPG010000091.1 GCA_035292885.1 Bdellovibrionota bacterium
GATCGGCGTTTTGAGGTTATGGGACACCAGCGACATGAAATTGTCTTTGAGCGTTTCGACCTCGGAGAGGAGCTTGTTTTCCTGCTGGTAACGCCAACGCCCTTTGTATTCGACGATGAGCCGGTACGGGATTAGAAAGTAGTAAGCGAAAATGATCGCCGTGGCGGGGTGCGCAATGTCGAGATAAAAATTCTTGTTCAGCGCAGCCAGCGATCCCAGGACCAGTAAGACCGTGAGGAGAATCACCGCGAAAACACCGAGCACGGGGACCAGGCCGAAAAGAACTCCCACGGCGGCCAACGTTACGGTGAGCGTCAGAATTAGAACGACCGGCGGAGAGGGAATTCGGATTCCCCTGTTCCGCAGAACCGTGTCGATGACGTTCGCATGAATTTCCGTGGCGTCCGAGCTGCTCACTCCTCCCTTAGGAAAGAAGGGGAGGGGCGTTACTTTCGCATGCACCCGATGAGGGGGAGGAGAGATCAAGAGGATTTTTCCCTCAAGGGAAGCGCGGACTTTGCGGTCGGCTAAAGCTTTTTCCATCGAGATGTGGATGTAAGTTCCCGGCGGGCCGGCGACGTTGATCATCTGAGCTTTGCCTGAAGCGACCTGTTCCAGGCGATCTGGAGCGATTTCACGAAGGATCCGTAGATCGATATCGCCGACCGGCTGGGATTCGGATCCGCCGTCTTCGCGTTCGAAGGTCAATTCCTCCGGTGTGGCGACCAAGGGGAAGCTGGAAGGCAATCCCGGCGCCGGGAGACGGCTTTCGTAAAAAAAGTAATACAGAACGGGAAACGGACAGCGTTCGACGTGCAATCCGTCCGACTCTCCCGGGTCCAATTCAAAATCGAGACCGACCACGCGAGGCGGATGGGCGGTCAGACTCTTCAAGAATTCTTGAACCGGCTGGATCCAGTACCTTTCTTCATACTTGGCTTCCGTCGGGACCGGAGGGCTGACGATGACAATGTTGCGGTTGGCGGGTTGAGGGCCGCGGAGGTGCATCATCGCGTTGTAGACGACGCCGGAAAAGGGAAGATCCATCCAGACGATGATCAAGGCGAGGGCGGAACCAAATCCCCAGATCAAAAGCCAACGGCGCATGTGGCTGTATTGTAGCCAGGACCAAAAGGAGTTGTAAGTTTCCGTGGACGAGGACATACTGAAGCCGCTTCCCCGCAGAGTGGCAAGGGCCCGCGCGCGCGAAGCGCGCGGTCGGAAAGGAAATGGCCATGAGCGTCCCCCCGGAAGCTGTTCGGCCGGAGCTGAGGCGAGTTCTCGGTCTCTGGGATTCCGTCGCCGTCATCGTTGGAATTATTATCGGTTCAGGAATCTTTTTCACCCCCACGTCCATTGCAAAGGAGGTCGGCTCTTGGGGCGCCGTGCTCTTTGTCTGGATTTTGGGCGGTTTGGCGGCTCTTTGCGGCTCTCTTACGTATGCTGAGTTGGCCACCGCTTGGCCCCGGACCGGCGGGATTTTTGTTTATCTTCGCGAGTGCTTCGGGCCGTTGCCGAGCTTCTTGTTTGGATGGGCGAGCCTGATCGTCATCCGGCCCTCGGCGGTGGCCGGCATCTCCGTCATTTTCGCCACGTATGTTGCTTACTTCATCCCGGTTCCGCAGATCGGGATCAAATTGATCGCCGTGAGCGGAATCCTGATCGTTTCCATCATCAATTATACGGGCGTGCGCGCGACAAGCGTGATTTTGAATATCTTTACATCCATTAAGATTTTCACGCTGGTTGCCATTGCGTTCGTAGGGCTTGTTTTGTTTCGTTCTTCAGGCGCACCGATGGGGCCGATGCTTCCGGCGACCTTCAATTGGTCGTACGCGAGCGCATTTGGTGTCGCCCTGATCGGCGTGTTCTGGACGTACGACGGCTGGGTGGAGATCACGAACATTGCCGGCGAAATCCGCGAACCCGCGAAAATCATTCCAAGAGCGCTTCTTTTGGCGACGGTCGGCATATTGACGATCTATACGTTGGTGAATTTGGCGTATTTGCGCGTCCTGACGCTGGAAGGGGTTCAAAATTCCGGAAGAGTGGCATCGGACACTCTGGTTCGCGTGTTTGGACCGGTCGGCGGAAGTCTGATCGCGGTCGCTGTAATCGTTTCGACGTTCGGCGCATTGAACGGAACGACGCTGACGGGACCACGGATCTTTTTCGCCATGGCGGTGGACGGGCTCTTTTTTTCGTGGGCCAGAAAGGTCAGCCCCCGCTACAAATCTCCCTCCACCGCCATCGCATTGGAGGCGGCGCTCGCCATTCCGCTGGTGATTACGTGGACCTTCGATCAGGTCGCGACCTATTTCGTCTATATGTTTTTGATCTTTTATGCCCTATCGGCGTTGGCGGTGTTTCGTCTTCGAAGAATGCCCGGGGCGCCGATCCCGACTTACCGAACTTGGGGATATCCGTGGACGACGCTCTGTTTTGTTCTGGTCGCCGTCGGGATTCTAATCAACACGACGCTGCGCGCTCCAGTCCAAGCGGGATTGGGACTGTTGATCCTGGGTGCCGGTGTGCCGGTGTATTACCTCTGGCGACACCTGAAATCGGATCGCCAGCACATAAGGGAAATCGCTTAATCCGAAAACATCCGTTCTAGGCTTTATGCCACAACAGCCGCACTAACGTTTCTTGCCGAATTTCTCTTCAAGAAAGCGGACGATGTCGGCCGATTCGAGCATCGGTTTACCGTCGATCAAAAGGCAGGGAACCTGCCGCGTGCCGTTCATTTTTACCAGCTCGTCCCGGTATTGGGGTTGCTCCAAGATGTCGCGATATTGCACATCCGGTACTTGCAGCCGATCGATGGCGTTCTTGACGAACGTGCAGTAAGGGCAGCCCTCGAAGTGGTAGAGGATCAGTTCCATATCTGATAGAATTTTCTCACTTCTTTTCTGTGAGCTGGCGAGATTACCAAGAAAGACGGCGTCGCGGGAGTCGAAAAATCAGCGGACTTCATGTGGGTACGTTGGTTCTTCTTCTGGGGCTCGTCGGTTGGATTTTATTACGACCGAAAAGCGAACCGGTTGTCGTATCGGACACCCCTGCGCCCAAGGCGGATAGTGGCGATCTCAATCGAGGGTCGGTGGGGCATTTAATTGAAACCGCGGACCTGTCGGAGGGACCCGGCGAGATTCACGTTATGTACGGAAACGCCGCGCTGGTAGCCGATCTCACATTCGATGAAGGTCTTCAACGGTTCATTTTAAAGGAATTACGCCGGCGGAAGGTCGATTGGGCGGGGGTGGCGGTCGTGGATGCTTTGACGGGCGAAGTGCTCGCGCTGGCCTCCCATTCCGAAAGGGAACCGAGCGCCAGGAATCTCGCGCTAAGGGCCACGTTCTCCGCGGCATCCGTATTTAAAGTGGTCACGGCGGCTGCGGCGGTGGAAGATCGCGGCTATCGCCGAAGCACGCTGGTTCGTTACGAAGGAAATTCAACAAAAGTCCGGTCGCGGGAGATTTTACACGACCGGGGGAGAGAAAGCATGACGCTGGCCGAAGGATTCGCAAAGTCCGCGAACGCGATCTTCGGGAAGATCGGGGCCCGGGCTGTCGGCGGCGGACTTCTTTCCGAATATGCCGAGCGATTCGGTTTCAATACACCGATTCCTTTCATTCCGGCCGTTGAGCTCAGCCGGGCTGAAATCCCTCGCGAGGACCCGATGGAGGAGGCGCGGGCCGCAGCCGGCTTCGGCGAGGTTACGCTGAGCCCTCTTCACGGAGCACTGATTGCCGGTGCCGTTGTGGCGGATGGTTTCATGATGGAACCGTTCCTGGTTCGGCGGATCGTCGCCTCCACGGGGAGACTCCGCTACGCCAC
>DATDPG010000092.1 GCA_035292885.1 Bdellovibrionota bacterium
TTCCCGGAATTTCTCTTGAGAACGTCCCCAAAGCACTTCTTCATAAAATTCATCGCTGACAAGCTCGATCCAGCACGAACGCCCGGCTTCAGGCTCGCCGGATAACTCCGGCAATACGAAAACTCGTCACTCTCAAGTGAAGTTGAGCCGGTGCAAATAGCGGGCGGCGATACTCTCGATTGTTCAGCCCCCGACGTCAGAACGCCCCGCCATTGGGCGAGGCGTTCTGAACGTCTCGGAGGGAGTATTGCACGGACGTCAGTCCGAACGTAGTTACTTCTTGCTTAACTCGATTGTTATCTTAGCCTCCTCACCGGCTTTGACGGTAACCTCTTTAGTCAGCTTTCCCAAGGTCTCATGCCAGACCTCGACCTTGTGTGTTCCCGGCGGGACATCGGTAATCTTAAAGGCGCCGCCATCCGCGCTCACCGCCGATTTGTCATCGGTAACGACAACCCAACCGGCCATCCACGAATGCGCGTCACAGACAACCTTTATAAGCTCCGCCTGCGCAAAGGTTTCTGTCATTTTTTTCTTGAAACCGGGCTGCGCCTTGTTGATTACCGCATTCTTGCTGCTGCTCGTGTGGAAATTGTGCAGGATACCGTCGTTGTTAAGAATATCCAGAGATCCTCCAGTCGGCACGATCACGACGTGCGGAGCAAAGGTGCATCCCTTCTGGTCCAGGGTGGGGCTTCCTTGGGGTTTTCCTTTGACTCCAGCAACACTGACAACAGCATTCTTAATCCCACGGTCGGCCGAAACGATTAATTCTTCGTTCAAGATCTCCGAACCGCATTTCTCATTATCCTTTGTCACCTTCACCTTCTTCGCTTGCGGTGCGTCTCCGACGAACACCACACGCCCCGAAATGCTACCTCCGGACTGGGCCCAGAGTGGTTGAAATACGCCGAGGACGAGTAATCCCCCAGACACCGCAACTAGCGTTCGGCCGATTCGTGCAGCCATCAACTTTAGATCCATAGTTTCCATCCTTTCAAAAAATTTGTCAGTGACCTGAGCAAATTCTACGCCAGCGCGGGCACCGCTTCTGGTGCGCGCAGGGTGGGCGAATGTTAAGCGCCGATTTTCCTGCTGATAAGAAATCACGCAGACTTTTTCCCAGGCACAAGATAGGGGAGCCAATTCCACCCTTCGACGCGAGGCCCCGGCCTTGGCCGGGGCCTCTTGCTCAGGATTTCGCCCCACGGGCTTACCCGTACGGCTCCACTTTTCTGGTCTTGGTGTACATTTCTAGGAGAGGCAATATCCATTGCTTTTGGAAGTGGTACTGGTTTTGCTGCTTACTTCTGTTGTCCCTGTCGTCTAGCGGCCCAGGACGCCGTTATCCCTCTTGTCGAAAGCTCGAAACGGAAAAGGGGGGCTCGATACGGAAACCGGGGTTCGAATCCCTGTAGGGACGCCAAGGCCATTTGATTTATGGTCGATTTTCCACCCGTAACTTCGCCGACACGGCTATTCGGCCGTTTTGCAGTCGCCGGTTTTCTTGGTTTTGTCGCCATCGCGATAATACTGTTTCAGCTCGGGATGCGAACGTTCGAGGGTCATTTGGTAACCGAAACAAAAGAGACCCGCGCCAAGTACATTAACGCCATTCTCGCTCACAAACTCACGGAGAAAGATTTTCAAAGTGTCCAAAAAGGCACGGACTGGGAATTGTTTAGAGAAAAAATAGCCGATCTTTTTTCGCTTCCGGAGGTCGTTAGAGTCAAGATCTACAACCGGGAGGGGACGCTCATCTGGTCCGATGCGGTGGCGCTATTGGAGATGGCCCCGGATGCCAAGAAAAACCCCGAGCTCCTAGAAGCATTGGAAGGTCACGTCGAAGCCGAAATCTCCGCCCTCGAGAAGGAGGAACATCGGTTTGAGCGGGGTACCTTTCGCAATCTCATGGAGCTGTATGTTCCCATCTACTTCAGTGGAAGCAAGACAGTCGATGGAGTCGCCGAGGTTTATCTGAACGTCGATCCGCTTTTCGTTACCATCCGTAATTCCGGATGGCTGATTGGCCTGGCGATCTTCGGCGGGCTTGGGCTTCTGCTGCTAAC
>DATDPG010000093.1 GCA_035292885.1 Bdellovibrionota bacterium
AAAGAGGAACGCTGGGAGCGAGTTTTTGAGCCGAAAGGAGCGCGAGTTCTTTGGTGGCCCGGGCCGGATCCAGATCCGGATGATCCGGATCCATCTTAAACGCTTGCGCGCGGCCGATTTGAAGAAGAGCCAGGAGCGCAACGGCGATCCGAAGTGATCTCGCTTTTGAGTTTGGGACCATGGCGGCTAAAAACAGGAGGCCGTAAACGAATACAGGAAGGAGATAGTAGGGAAGTATGGTTTTTGTCGCTGCGAGAGCCGTGGAATGAATCAGCGTGGCCAATCCGAGCGAGGTGGCAAGAGGTGAGAGTGTTTTCGGCCGAACGATCGCCCAAACGAAGGCGATGGGAAGCAGCCAAACGAAAACCGAATCCGATACAAAGACATCCCAATATATGTCCCGCGGCGCCGGTATTAGGAGCGCTTCTTGTCCTACCGTGTGCAGGAAACTTGGATCCCACATGCGCCCGGCGGGTCGGAGAAATTGCAAAAGGAAAACCGAGATGAGGAAACCTAGCACCCCGATTCCGAAGCTCGATTTTCGAAGTTGTGGGCGCGCATAAATCGCAATCGTGATGAGCGCGGACGCCAACGCCGGCAAGATGGCGACCTCTTTCGTCCACCAGCCGCAGATCGCCAGAGACCAGAAAAGTCCCCAGGAAAGCGGTAGGCGCGTTGGGAGAACGAGAAGGGCGACTCCGAAAGCGGCCAAAGGGAGATCGAGCATCACCCGTCGGGAAAACCAAACCAGCATGGGTGAACCGAGGAGGATCAGGACCGAAAAGAATCCTGCCCATTCGCTGACTCTTCGGCTCAAAACGCGATACGCCATTCCGACAATGAAAAGAAACGAAAGCGCCGATAAAATTCGATAGCTCGATTCACGATCCCCGAATAACCGGACGAACAGCCCCCCAATCCAGAAGGGAAGCGGAGGTTTTGCGTTATAGCGCTCTCCCGAGAATGTAAGCGGCCATGCGTGTCCGCGGGACACTTCTCGGGTTACTTGGGCGTAAAGAGCGTCGTCATAATTGTGGATGGAGCCGTAGTTGAACCGCCACAAGAGCGATACGCCAATAAGAACGGCCGCGAGAAAGCCCGTCCAAACGTGCGCCAGATCCGAATCTCCGAAGAATTCCCAAAACCGAGACAACCGCCGAAAAAGACTCATTTATTCGTACGGTATCGGGAGGAGAGGGGGTGTCAAATCAAAGGAAGATCCGGCGGTTTGAATTCAGAACCGCCTCCGCATATACTGCCGCCCCTTTTGAGGGGAGGACGCCGGTGATGGCCAAAGAACAGCGACCACTTTACGAAGGAAAGGCAAAACAGCTTTTTACGGGCCCTGAAAAGGGCCATTACGTCATGCGCTTCAAGGACTCCGCGACCGCTTTCAACAACAAGAAGAAGGCGGAGATCGAAAGAAAAGGGCTCCTCAATCTTAAGATCTCGGCCAAGATGTTTGAATATCTCCGGGAGCATGGCGTCGACTCGCACTTCGTCCGGACGATCAATGAACGGGAGATGCTGGTGAAAGCGGTCACGATCGTGCCGCTGGAGGTGGTTGTCCGGAACATCGCCGCCGGAAGCCTCTGCAAACGTCTGGGAGTCGCTGAAAAAACCAAAATTGATCCGCCCCTCGTGGAGTTCTTCTATAAGAGCGATCCTTTGGATGATCCGCTTCTTACGGAAGATCATATTCGAATGCTGAAAATTGCGACGGATCGCGAAGTCGCCGAATTGAAAATGAAAGCGCTTCAGGTCAACGATTTGCTGCGAAAATATTTTGAGAAACTCGGAATTCTGTTGGTCGACTTTAAGATCGAATTCGGTCGTGACAATCAGGGGAGCCTGTTGCTGGCGGACGAGATCACGCCCGACGGGTGCCGGTTGTGGGATGCAAAGACGATGGAAATTTTGGATAAAGATCGTTTCCGAAAAGATCTCGGAGGTCTCGTCGAGGCCTACGACTTAGTGTGGGATCGAATGCAGAAAGGTCACGCATGAAAGTCCGCATTTACGTCACGCTGAAGCAGGCGGTTTTGGATCCGCAAGGGAAAGCGGTGCATCGATCGTTGCAACGCCTCGGATATAAGGAAGTGACGGACACGCGCGTGGGAAAATATATTGAGCTCTCGATGGAGAACGGGGATCGAGCGAAGGCGGCTTCGCGCGTCGAAGAAATGTGCAAGAAGCTTCTTTCCAATCCGTTGATAGAAGACACGCGGTATGAGTTTGCGGACTGAAGCGATCACGCAAGGTCTGACGTCGGAAGAATACGACCAAATTGTTCGACTTTTGGGGCGGAATCCCGGCCACGTCGAGGTCGGGATCTTTTCGGCCATGTGGAGCGAACATTGCTGCTACAA
>DATDPG010000094.1 GCA_035292885.1 Bdellovibrionota bacterium
AGGCCGGGACGGTTTTTGCGAGGTGGCGGTTCAAAAAGCATGACAGACCGACCGAAGGGCGGGCTGGCAGACTTTTTGACATCAATCATTCATCCAATTCGCTTGAAAAAAGGTTCGGATCTCGTCTAATAGCCCCGACCAGTTCGCGTTTTTTTCGGCGCGCGCGAGGATTACCCAGGGCTTTTCGTAATCAAACCGGAGCCTTTTGGCGCCCAGCCGAACGTTGCAAAATTGCTGCGGGATGTTTTGCGATCCCTCCGCGCTTTTGCCATTCCCTCTTGGGGAATCCGACCCGATTTTCTTGACGAATTCTTTCCAACTCTTGGCCGAAGGCGAGGTACTCTTCGCGGTCATGGCCATCCGCTATTTTCTTTACGTTCGCAAATCTACCGACTCCGAAGAACGTCAAATGCTCTCGATTGAAGCCCAACTTGCGGAGGTTCGGGTTCTTGCCGAGAAGGAGCATCTCCAAATCGTCGCCGAATTCACGGAATCCATGACCGCGAAGATGCCCGGCCGCCCAATTTTCAATCAAATGATTGCTCGTGTCGAACGCGGAGATGCTCAAGGCATTCTTTCGTGGCACCCGGATCGTCTGGCTCGCAATTCGATCGATGGCGGCCGTATTGTTTACCTCTTGGATTGTGGAAAATTAACGTCTTTGAAATTTCCAACGTTTTGGTTTGAAAACACCCCGCAAGGCAAGTTTATGATGAGCCTCGCCTTCGGCCAGAGCAAACTGTACGTCGATAGTTTGTCGGAAAATGTTCGCCGCGGCATCCGGCAAAAGCTCCGACGAGGTGAATGGCCCGGCTGGGCGCCGATTGGCTATCTCAACGATAAGACTTCACGCAAAATCGTCGTCGATCCTATTGAAGGCCCGCGGGTTCGCCGCCTCTTTGAGACATATGCGTCCGGCCGCGTAAGACTCAATGACCTTCGAGACCAGGCCCATGAATGGGGGATGAAAAGCCGAACAGGGAAACCGCTTCATCGTTCTCATATCCATGTCATGCTTTCAAACGCCTTCTATTTCGGTCTCCTCAAGCACGCGGGAGAGGTTTATCAAGGCACACATGAGCCCATGGTCTCGAAGGACCTTTTTGACCAAGTGCAATCGGTTCTTCATCGACTCGGCCGGACGCATTTCTCTCGAAAACATCATTTCCCGTTCCTTGGCCTGGCCAAATGCGTGACTTGCGATGGCGGTATCACAGCCGAAAGACAGAGAGGTCACCACTATTATCGCTGCAGCCGAAAACGGGGGCGATGTACCGAGCCGTATCTCCGAGAAGAGAGTTTTGCCGACCAGATTCAACGCGCCATCGCGGCTGTGGCGCTGCCGGATGACACGTTTCAAAAAATGCTCGCGGCGTTGGCCAAGGAACAGGAAGCGTCAAGCCAGCCCATCGAGAAGCTGAAAGCAGAAACGAGGGAAACTGTCGGCGATATTTCAAAGAAACTGGACCGCTTGCTCGACGCCCATCTCGACGAAACAATTGAGAAGGCTGAATACCTCTCCAAGAAGGAATTGCTTCTCAATGAAAAACTCCGTCTCGAAGAGCGTCTTCGCAAGTTGGAACAGACTCGAATGGGCTGGCTCGAACCGACAAAAAATTTCCTCATTGCGGCTCACCGCGCGGGGGCTATCGCGACGAGCGACGACATGGCCGAAAGGAAAGAATTCCTCAAGAAAATCGGGTCGAACGTTCGGCTGGGCGCCAAAAGGCTCCGGTTTGATTACGAAAAGCCCTGGGTAATCCTCGCGCGCGCCGAAAAAAACGCGAACTGGTCGGGGTGACTGGATTTGAACCAGCAACCCCTTGCACCCCATGCAAGTGCGCTACCAGGTTGCGCCACACCCCGACGGACAGCTCTTTTAATCTCTGTTCGCCCGGCTGTCCACGATTGACCTTTTTAGGAGTTCGCGGTCCTCAAATCGCATGTCTTCCGGCCGGATGCCCTGAACCAATTTTTCACAATAAAGGGCCGCACCTTTCCTGATTTCCAAAATTGGGACATCTTTCAAAAATCGAGTGACTCGGTTGCGGGCCAGTTCATGACAGGGGGAAAGATAACCCGCTTGAGCGAGGACGACATTTCGGACAGCCAGTTCTAGCTGATGCGAACTTTCTCGGATCGTTCCCAACGACAGCAGAAGGATGATCAGGGCCCATAGAATGCGTCGACGATTCTGAAGCTGCGTCATCCACTCTGTTTCCGCCATATGCTTTGCTGCGAGAAAGTAGAATACCAGTGAGGGAAGCAGCATTCCGCGCATGGAGACGTTGTTTGAGCCTGTGAGCCAGCCCGCATACGTCATTCCAAGATAAACGTGAGCCGCGATAAGATAATAGCGTTCCTGCTTTTTCATTCGTCGGTAATAGAAAAAAAGGAGGAGGGGGAGACCCCAAAATTCAATCATCGGGACCAAGATGGGTCGCAGTGTGATCGATAGGAGGAGATTGAGAACCGGAATTGAAGTCAGGGGGGCAGCGTTCACACCAAACACCCAGGTGATTTCGGACGGCTTGTTCAAAAAGAGGGGAACCAAGGAAACGGCTATTACGAGACAAGCCAAGGTGGATAATGGACCCCGCCGAATCGCTTGCCAGATGGATCGGACATGCGGCGGCAGGAAGAGAATGACCGGTAAGAACGCAAAGACACTGCTGTAAAACGAAGCGACGCAGAGAAGGCCGACGACGAGAACCTTCCATTCCGCCCGCTTGAAGTTTACGTTGAGCGCCATATGTCGGGCGACAAGAATCAGATAAGCTCCCACCAAATGATGGATCGTCCAGAAGAAGACCGTCGAAAAAGAAGAGATCTGGGCGTTCCACTGGAAGAATTCTGTCTCCCACCACTCGAAATGCCCCGCCCATTTCAGAGGGAAAAAGATCCAATCCAGGCCATAAAAAAATGTGCAGAAGAATAGAAAAAAAGAAATCTGTCGCTTGGAAGAAAAAAGGGAATTACTGATCTCCATTAAGCTGAACGTGACCAAAAGTGTGTAAGCCGCGTTCCCGAAGAATATGCAGTCCTTCAACGTCATTACCGGAATGATATATTTCAGAAATACGAAGGGGAGGAGGGCGCAATAGTAAAACGAAAACAAATAATCTTGGTTCAAGTAATGTCGAACCGGATACGTTCGGGAAAGGGAAAGGCTGATCAATTCCGCTAAACGGAAATAATCGTCCCCTAATGCCATAACAACTCCGTCCGTGCTCCATTCGAGCAAATAAGAAATACGCGGCAAAATCATCAGAGCGACAAAGAGAAGTGCGAGTTTCACGTGCAGATCCGAAATCTTGTACTCCTGGGTTTCAAACTCAGCGCCGTGTGCAAGCAAGAATGCGAACCCTAAGAAAAACAGCGGAAAGAGAACTGCGAGCCACCCCCCTTGAAGATGAAATCCATTGAGAACAGCCATGCAACTAATGCTGGAGAGAGCCGCGCCGGTCAAAAGCTTGCTGAAAAGAAACCCCTTCAAGGCGCGGTGAAAAAGAGCGTTCATGGGGGCGGTTCGGAACATA
The DNA here is from genome assembly GCA_035292885.1 of Bdellovibrionota bacterium. NCBI lineage: Bacteria > Pseudomonadati > Bdellovibrionota > Bdellovibrionota bacterium. The sequence goes on from DATDPG010000094.1 coordinate 3,540, forward strand.
TTACCAGGGAGTGCAAAAGTTACCGCTTGCCATGCAACTCTTGTTCAATTTCGAGCCTAGGGCCGAGTTAACTATTCAATAATCCAGGAACTGAACCTGGCACTGATGTTGCACACAACTCCTCGTAATTCCATGATCTTACGGGGTAAAACAGCGTGAACAGAACCAGCGTTCCTTCGATCCCGCGAACCTGGGAGGTTCTTCTTCGGCCCGAATCTTTTCACGCGATTCGCTTCGGCTCGTCTACGATAGCCATTTCTCTCGTCTGCTTGCTGGCCCTGGCTTTTTTCTCGATCGCCGACTATCGCGAAGTGGTTTTCCAGGATCGCGAAAACGCCCTAAATGTCGCGCAATCCAAACAGGATCAAGAACGAACTCAATTCGCTCAGTGGCTTCAAGAGAAAGAACGGGATTTCAATCGGTATCTGTGGATTACGGGTGAACTGTCGTCGGAACAATCCGACACCCCCGCGACTCAGAGTGCGGAAGTACCCTCCTACGATGCGTTGCGGGCGGGTATCGAGCGCCTGGAAAACCGGATTCGCGTCCTGTCCGATTTTCAGGCGCGGGATGAGGATTATTTCTGGTACGTGCCCTCGATTTCACCGGTCGCACTGGAGGAAGATTTCACGCTGGCCACCGGCCCTCTGACGATGAAGGAAATCCGGCGAGGATTATCGGGCGTGTCCTCCAAGCACGGGGTTCGAGTTCACCCGATCGACGGAAAAAAGGAGATGCACTACGGAATAGACATCTTCTGTCCTCTGGATACCAAAGTGAGGGCCACGGCCAATGGAACCGTCTTATTCGTCGGACAGTACAGCGCCGACGAGGACAATCTACGCCACAGTTTCGGAAATTTTGTAACGATCGGCCATGGCGATACGGGTATCGAGACTCTCTATGCGCACCTGGATAAAGTCTTGGTGCGTAAGGGGCAGGTGGTTCACCGCGGCGATGCGATTGCGTCCAGCGGAAACACCGGTTCGAGCACCGGTCCGCATGTCCATTACGAAGTCATTCGAAACGGAATCAAAGTAAACCCCTTGAATTACATTTCCGACGTGCCGCTCGTGGAAGCCGGGAAGAAAATCTTCTACGTCAAGAATCGGAAGGCGCCTTCAAGCAAAAAACTCGCTTGGAGGAGCCGGTGATCAGTTTGTACACGATCAATTATCCTGCGGCCGCTTGTGTCCTAATGCTGATCGGCGTCCTCCTCTATCATCTTCTGATGAGCCGCCGGCAAGAAATCGAAACGGCGACGTTCCCGGCCGGTCTGGAGTTTCTGACCGGGGATCAACTGTTTTCGCTTTCAACAAATCAGGACTTGGCCGTGAATTGTGAAATGTCGTTCGATCGCTTGACTTGCCGCCGCCTGTATGTGGGGCCGGACGCCATTCTAAGTGGAAAAGTAATCGAAGCGACTCAAATCATTGCGGAGGGGACGCTCCAAAACGTTCAATACATTCGGGCCGAAGAGGAAATCGTTATTAAGCAGGTGGCGGTGATCGGAAAGGTGGATTCGCCTCGCCTGGTTCTAGGAAAGCGGGCCGTGGCTACGATTCAAGTGGTGCCCGCTGCCACCAGGGTGATCATGAAACGGGGAGCTCAAAGCCGGGGTTTCTTCGGTTCTATCGAAGAACTCGAAAAAGCGCGGTTGTTGGCGAATCGCCGGATATCGACGTTGCGAAAGAGCCGGGAAGAAATTCAAACGTCGAAGGTTTCGGTGCTTCAGCCGCAAAAACGCGCGTAAGTCACAAAATAGAAAAGGCCCGCAGCTTTTTCACCGCGGGCCTTTTGAAACGTCAAGCTTCAGCCGACTATAACGTCTGCTTCAGCTCCGGTGACGGTCGGAAGCCGATCGTTTTGCTTGCCGGAATATTGATCACGGCACCGGTCTGCGGATTTCGGCCTTTGCGGGCTTTCCGCATGCGCACCGTGAACGTTCCAAAACCGGGATACGTGAACCGGCGGTCTTTCTTCACCCCTTTGGCGAGGTTCTCAAAAAGAGCGTCGGAAATCTCGTTGATGGCGGCTTTCGAAAGTTCGCGATGCTTCAAGGACGTTGCTACTTTTTCAACCAATTCTGCCTTTGTCATTTCAGTCTCCCTTTTTGTGAGTAATGAGTTTCAAAAAAGTTGTCTCTCCAGTATCAACTGGTCCTATCGCTGTCAACAAAAAGTGATCGTCGGAAGGGCTTTCAGAGCGCGATTGACAAGGAATGGGCCGGGCTTCAAGTTTATATCAGGGGATGCGACGAGCGTTCCTGCAAACGAGATGCCATGCCGTTTCTCGGCCAATCACTTCCGCGTGACAAGCTGAAGATCGGACGGCTGGACTTTTCGCTGTTCGAGCAATTGAGCGTAGAAAGCGTAGTTTCGAACGATCGATTTCACGTAATTTCTCGTCTCCGGGAAAGGAATGAGCTCGATAAACTCTTCGTTTGGAAGTTTCTTCCATTGACGCACCCAAATGTCCACTTTGCGGGGACCCGCGTTGTAAGCCGCAAGAGCATAAACAAGATTTCCGTTGTAGTTGATCAACTGTTTCTTTAGGTAACGTGCACCGAGCTCAACATTTCTATGACTTACAAGTAATTCGGTCTTTTCGGGAACCGATTCGCCTCCCTCTTTTGTAACTTCACGGGCCGTTTGCGGCATGAGCTGCATCAGTCCAAGGGCCCCGGTCCGGCTCTCCGCGTTCTCTTGGTACGCGCTTTCCTGTTTAATGAGAGAGAATAGTAAAAGAGGGTCCAGCTCGTTGGACGACGCGTATTGACGGATCGTCTCGTCGAACTCCACGGGGAAATAGATTTCCGCCAAATGTTTCGGGATACCCGCCCTTCGCTCGCGGCGGATCAGATCGCCGGTCAATCGAATTGCACTGGAGTGCTCGCGGGCAACGGCATACAAGAGAGCGACCCATTCGCTTGCAGCGGGGTCGATATCCAGATCCACGCCATCGAGCACTTTCGCGGCGCCGTAAGGAATGCCTGCCGAAAGATAGGATCGAGCTTTTCGCAAACGATAGGAGTTCCAAAAATCTGAGGGGGGAGGGGCCGACGGAAGGACCTGATTGATGGTCGGAAGCTGGTCGGACAGAAACGCGTAATAGGAGAGGGGCGCTGTTTTTCCCAGTTCTTCTCGATACTTTCGAGCTTCCTTGCTACGCCCGGATCGATCGTATGCTTGGGCCAGCCAATACAGATATTCCCCTGGATCCATGGAACGTCCTCGAAGAGACAGGCCGTACTGGAGATATTCAATCGATTTCTGGAAATCTTTCATCAGATAGGAGAGCCACGCCACTTTGAAATGCGCCCGCTCAAAAAAGCTGTTCGTGGAGTGGGCGCGAACGATTGCCTCGAACCACTTCCGAGCATCCGACCAACGACTTCGGTCCTCGGCGATCCGACCGAGAGCGTAAAGAGCTCCTCCGCATTTTGGGTGATCGGGGAATCGTTTCACGAAAACTTCAAAGATTTTGGCGCCCTCCCGATTGAAACCCTCGTCCCAAACCGCGCGGGCGAGATCGTGTAAAGGCGCCGCCGGAAGGTGATGAATGATCCCCGCAAATGATTTTGAACCGTAGCCGAGCTGCTCGACGACGAGGGAGCGAAGACGGACGGATGCCTTTTCCGCGGCGATGGTATTGGGGTATTGGCGAAGAATCAGAGTCAACTTCTCAACCGCATCAGGTGCGTGCCCCTTTTTTTGAAGGTCGACCGCCTCCCTGAACAATTTCTCCTCGGGTTGAGGCCTGGGGCGGCCTTGGCTCCAAGATTCCCGATACATCGACCGCGCCGGAAGGGTCGGCAGGGGAGGAAGATCTTTCACCAATTCCTGAAAGGCCGGTTCTTCGGGAAATGTTTGAAGGCCCCGGTCCACCCAATAACGGGCCTCCACCGGCTCGTCTTCCGAGATCAGGATACGGGCCATGGAGGCCCAGAAGAGTTTTCGATCCGCGTCGTCCAAAGACATATCCGATTGAAGGATGGAAAACAGCTGGGGACGGACTTCCTGGGTCCGGTTTTTTTTGAGGAGACCCCGGACGTAACAGAGCGTCGCTTGGGCGTGCTCTTCGGGCGCCCGATCGGAAAAGGGGCCGGCGTCCGTCTCCGCGAGGCGCGACAGAACCGCCAAAGCTTCGTTGCAGCGGTTGATGCTGTCGCCTGGGTTGCCGGCCTGACCGGCGTCCGTCCCCAGACGACGAAGCGCACGTGCCTCATAAAAAAGGGCGGCGTCCTGAAGGAGAGAGTCTTTTTGGGCCTTGTGAAAATATTCGATCGCTTTTTTCAGGTTCCCCTGATTCAAGTGAAGAAGCCCCTCCGCCATATCGAGAGCCGATTTCTGATCGCTCGGGAGGTCTTTTTTCCGTCGCTCCGTACGAATGTCGCTTTCGATTTCCGCTCGAACGGCGTCCATCTGGGGTTCCGTCAAATCCGTGGTGAAAAACCGCTGGCCGTCCAATTCCATCGAAACGTGGGGAGAGGCAAGGGCCGCCGGAAGCAACGCAAGAGGCCACATGATCAAGACAATTCTTGAGATCACAGCAAAGAAAGGTTACACAAACATTATGCTAAAGACACTTCTGCGCACCGTTCTTGTGATCATCGTTCTGGCCGGCGTGTTTTTCTTCGCTCTTCGAATGTGGGAAAGCCGCCGCGGAGCTCCGGCATTTAAACCGGAGGCCGAGATTCCAAGCATTTCCCTTCGTCAAATCGAGATCTCTTCGACGGCCAACGGCGCGACGGTCAAACTGAGCGACGTTTCGGGCAGCAACTACACCATTGCGCCGGTGGATGCTCCCAAAGCCCTCTTGGTGGATGTAGCCAATGTGCAGTTAGGTCTCCTGCAGACGACGATGATTTCCCCACACGCTTTAATCAATAAAATTGAAGCCTCACGAATCACAGCTCAAGGAAAACTTTATGTCCGGGTGCGGATCGACTTGAACCAGGATGTCACGTTTCGGGAACGCCTGCAGGAAACTTCACTTTATATCGACCTCACACCCAAAGTGGTTGCAGTAGCGCCGACTCCCCCTCCTGTAATAACAACCCCGACGCCGCAACCAAGAGCGGTAGCCAAGCCCACGGCCCATAAGAAAGCTCCTCCGCTCAGACCGAAGTCCCAAAAGTCGGTTGCTAAGAAAGAACCCAAGAAATCCACAAAGAAGCGTGCTCCAATCGTAGCCTCTCGGCCAAGGGCTCCGGCTCCGCTGCCCATGAGAACTCCGTTTCCCGAAGCTAAGCCGGCGAAAAGGGATCAGGTATTGGCTGACCTCGGAATCGACGAGGGACTGACGTCGCCTCCTCCCGCGGCAGAACCTCCTCTTCCACATCTGGAGCCCGAAGGCGCCTCACCCCCTGTCGTAGCGCCTCCACCCGCCGGTGCGGGAATCGAAACAGCTCCACCGGCACCGGCCGAAGCCCCTTCGGGAACGGAATCGCCTCCTCTGGACCTTGATGTCATGTTTGCGGATGGACAACCGACACCTGCAGCCGCTCCCACCCAGGCCCCAAAGGTGGCCGCGATCCCGCCTCCAACTTCAGGTAAATTCGACACGTCTCAGATCCTGGCAAAACTTCCGGGAGTCACGGAAATTGAGGTGTCCAACGATGGATCCAAAACGGTGGTGACGATCAAGCGAGAATCAAATACGCCGCATAAAGTGTTTAAAATGGTCAATCCCAACCGCGTCGTTGTCGATTTTCTGGATTCGGCAAACAAGCTCAAGAAGGAGTATCCGGCCTATCCCGGGACTAAAGTCGAACGAATAACCACACAACAGTTCGCCGGACCGGACGGAACGATTGCGCGAATCATGATTTATGTGGGGGGGCTTCCGGTTTATGAAAAATCGATGAGTGGAAGCTCTCTTGTCTTGAAACTGCCTTAAACGTTCAATTCGCTTTTAGCCGAGGTGGTGGAACTGGCAGACGCGGCGGACTCAAAATCCAAGGGGCGTATAGGTTAACTCTTGTCCCGACGGCGCAAAGTCTTAAGTGTGGGCCTACTTGGGTTGGTAGCGTTAACCGGTGCATTAGCATTTAATTATCCTTCTTTTTGGGCTTCTCATCTGTGGCCAGTTCCACAACAACAATCCGGAGAAATTGTCTGGGATTACTGGATTCGCGCTGCCAGCACTTCACTTCTGCCGAAATGGCTGACGAAAGACCGCCGCAACATCGTTGAATCGTCACAACATGGCCTCTCAATAAGGTTGCACGACGCGGCTATGAAGCAAATGACTCCACGCTTGCGAATATTATTAAATAATTCCAAGGAGCCAAGACAGCTTCCGCCAGAAAAGTTGCGGCCCCCTTCATACAACATGGATGTGTTTCCTTCGGATCGTTTCGGGATCACCGCTGCGTTACCAAAGGACTCTCTCGCCCTTGAAGTCTTGGGGCCAAGACAGCTCGACTGCAGATTCATACTCAATTCCAATCCGAAGCCGGTCGATGGTGAAGGAGGAGGCCCAATTTTCTTTTTTATTCGTGCCGTATGCCCCTGCAGGGGTTATCCGGGGAGGTGGTCTGTTTTGGAAAAAATAGGGGGCGGAGATTTGGTACGCCCTTGGCACGGTGGCACAGCCGACCTATGTATTCCAATAGATCCTAAAGTCCTCTTGAACCGACCGCCTCTGTGGGAAGACTGCAAGAGATGGGAAAAGCCATTTCCAACGGTATTTTGGTTCGATCAAAAAGAAACACTCGAAAAAGATCGATATTGGCATATTAACAATGACCTACGTTGCATGAAGGGTAACCTCGAAGATGGTAATCTTCCCCTCTGGCCGATTTACGTTGAGCACCATGGCAAGCTCCGCCGTGCTTCAGAAGCAGATATGAAGTTCGTGTCCCAAGGTATTTTTAAGATCCCCGATTGATTCCAACCAACTACCAATCAGACGCAGTATCCGCGGGACACATGCGGCTGCGGGCCTAGACAAAGCTGTTAGCTGTTCGCTGGGTTGCCAATATGAGTACACGTAATCTAAAACCCGCTTCCGGATTTAGGTCTAATGGTGTGGGTGCCTACAAGAAGCGGACAGAAAAATCGACACTTTTGAATTATTGATCTGGACGGGATATAGAAAAACCCAATTATTTCAATAAAGCCGAGGTGGCGGAACTGGCAGACGCGGCGGACTCAAAATCCGCAGTCTCGTAAGAGATGTGGGGGTTCAATTCCCCCCCTCGGCACTCAAGTTGATCTATCCTCTTAAAATCATTTCGAAGTTTCCCCAACATAGGGTCATTGGGTCAACAAAAGTCAACAGGTCGGCATTTTGTTTTCGTGAAAATCCGTTGGTTGACGTTTGGGTCAACACTGGGTCAACACGCAAAATGCGATTAAACGACTGACCGTTGCTTGATCGAAATGATGTTGGAGGATGATGGACTCGTGGGACTTCCGTCCCCGTGCTTTGCATGACCCAGTGTAAAATGGATCATCGCTTTTCGCTGCGTTCTCTCCGCCACCTTTGCGTAATGCTGCGTGACGCGGAGATCCTGGTGCCCAAGCGCGGCTTGGGTGGCGCGAATGTCATTCGTTCGTTCCGAAAAAATCGTCGCAAACGTATGACGAAGCACGTGGGTCGAACGGGTGGGAAGGCCACAAGCACGAAACGCTTTCTTGAACGCGTTTTGAACTGCCGGATATTTCAGGAGCCCTCCGTCTCGATGAAAGACGTACGGCCCCTTCGCGCCCTTCTCCCGCCATTCTCCGAGAAGTTCAACTAACCTCTCCGGAATTACGACCGTTCGAGGGCGCCCCGTTTTGGTTCTTTCACGGATCGCCGGCGCTTTCGTTCGAAAGTGCCAAAAGCAAACCCGCTTGATTTCCACCGTTCGACTTTCGAGATCGACACATTAAGATACGACACACGCGTCGATTTTTTCGGATACGCAGGATCGATCAACTGCTGTAACCATTGATCGATGTCGTACGCCGAGAGTTCCTCCACCGATATGTCCAAGATCGGCTGAAAATGAATCAGCTCCTGAACATACTTCTCCCAGGTATTGATCGCGAAGCGGGGTTTCGACCAGTCCCGCCAATCTTCAACCAAGGCCGCAAGCGTGTAGGTGGAAGACTTCGTCCGAATCTCCGTAAGATTTGGATTCGTCTCGATCCGCCACGAGCGCGCTTCCTCCAGCGTTTCGAATGTGCGCGCTTGTTGGACAAGCTCTCCGCCTACACGGACCCTCCGAATCGCCCGATACGGCTTTGCCGGGCGTCCACCTCGTGAAACCACCTCCACATATTTCCCTTTTTCATTGTGCCAGACGTGAACTTTGAAAATGCCCGGATGCCCGTGCATTTTCTTGAGTTTCCGTCGCGGACGTATTTTCGTTTGCTGATTATCCATAAGGATGACTCCTTTCCGATAACCATCTGCGAAGGACGTCCGAGTGAAAGCGAACCATCCGGGGCGTCGGCCGGACCGTTGGAATTCGGCCTTCCGAAACCATGTTGCGGATCGTTCGCTCGCTGCATTGAAGCAGCTTGGCCACATCACTGACTGTGAGCAATCGACCTATTCCGTTTTCAAAGAGTGGTTTCGGCTTTACACCGTATTGAGCCGATGCGAACGAGCTCACTCTACCACCCCACATCGGTCGAAAAAATCATTTTTACAACGACTCAAACTCACAGCCTTACTCCTCGATTTTACAAATCAATCCCCCAGCCTTTGCCTCGGCTTCGGCCGAGATCTTTATCGATTTGGCGTTGTCGCCGCCTATCTTCCTGTCGTTCAAGTTCTCGTTCGGCAGCGATGCGTTCTCTCTCTTCGTCGAAGGGCCTCAGCGCTTTGCGGATTTTTTCAGGAAGTTCTCGACGATTCCCTCCAATCTCTGCGCCAAGGTCGGATCCAGCTCCCGAATGACTTCCCATTTGACCGCGGCCGCCTGCTCTTCCTTCGTAGATTGCCAGTCCCATACGGAGGACACACTCAAAACTAGAACGCTCACCAAGAGCGCTCCCAGGAGGCTGTGGACCCAGACTTTCAACGTGAGACCTCGGTTTTGAAATTCGATCTCTCGAAAGGCCGCTTCCGCTCTTTCTCGAATGCTTGTGTAGATTTCGAAGTCGCTCGTCGTCTTGGCCGAAGCATTTTTCGCTTCGTGAATCGCGATCTGAAAAGATTGAATCAGGGGTTCGAGATCCCTCGCCCAACGCTCGGTGACCCGGTTGTCGCTCTCGCGCAAGAGTTGAAGCAGTTCGCTCAAGGCCTCCATGACTGCGGAATCTTTCGGTTGCGTTTTCAATTGCTGGACGATCCCGGTTTTGGTCATACGAAACTCCTTTCTGTTTCTGGAGACCGGCCCATGTATAGGAGCGGCCTAAATTGCTTCCTTTCATCACCTCTTCCCCCAGACGATAACTGATTCCCGACACATGTCCGGTCTTGGCCCGGTTCGGCAGAACCTCGACGTTTTGCGCGTGGAGACGATGAAAGAATTCACTCATGGACGGCCGGTCGGTCACGGCCTGGTCGATCAAATGTTGCAATTGAAGCTTGGCGCTCGGCGCTCCTTCCCGGAGAATTTTGTGCATTTCTCCAGAGGTTGGAGCGCGCGTCGGCGTTTCTCTGGTGGGCAAGACCCGTTGCAGGCTGTATTCCATTTCCAATCCCCGAACGACACCTTCGCTTCGCCGATAGTCGTGGCTTTCGCTGACTGTCTTTCCATCCATCCCGATTCGAGAAGCAATAATGTGGATATGATCGTGCGGTGTATCCCGGTGACGGACGGCGACGAATTGGGATTTCGAAAACCCCATCCTATGAAGATACTTTTCTGTGACATCTCGCCATTGATCGTTGCTCAAGGATTCTCCCGGTGGAAGCGACAGGCTGGTGTGATACACGGCACGTTTCAATTGAGGATTGAGCTTTCGCGTTTCATTGAATTCGTTCGTCAGTTGCTTTGCGTTTGTTCCCAACATGTTGGTTCCCACGATCTCGGCGCGGTCTTTGGAGAGCACATATTTGAGGACACCGCCGAAGCTCCTCCCCTTGATCTGCTTGGCAATCATGCTTTCTCCGCTCCAAGGAACAGGAGGCCCACTTTTTTTACCTCTTCCTGAAGCTGGTACACGAGGGGCAGATTGACGATTTTTACTTCTCCCGTGTGAATTCGTTTGACCATTTGATTGAGGTTATTTCCGATCCGCGAGAGCTCGACGTAGGCCTCCCGATTGATGGACGGAACGGGCGGAGGCGGAAGTTTGCGACCAAAGGCGGCACGCCGGACGCATTCGCTCACGCTGATTTGCACGTTCGAAGAAACTTCTTGAAGCCGTAGAAATTCCGTCGGCGTGAATCGGATCGGCACAACACGGCTGCGAACTTCGGAAGAGACTTCCACCGTAGTCGGTTTCCTGCGAACGAAGTGAGTAGGACGAGCGCTCACCGACGTAGTCGGGGAGCATGGCTCGCTACCCGCTTCATCCGACACTCTTTCTCCCTCGATTTCTTTCAATTTCTTCCTCTTATTTTGTGTTTGCTATTTACGTGTTATTGTTATAACAATCATTTAAGAGACGTCAATGTATTTTCGCGTGTAAATTTGTAACAGATCTTAACTCTATGAAACACTTAAGGAAACCTATGAAGCACCCACGAGAAAATATTGAATTTTCGAGCGTGCCCAAGGCCAACATGGTCGCATTCAATGTCCGTCTCGAGCCTTCGCTAAAGAACGCGATTGAAGCGGCTACGTTCGGGTATTCGACTCCCGGAGGATTGATTCGTCGTTGCGCGGCCAACGATGTGACCCAAGTGATTCCCGAACCGTGGGATTCCCCTCAATGGATCGTAAAAGAAGGTCGATCGACCAACCTCACGTTCGCCGTTCGTCAGGTACTGGGTGAAGCCATCCATATGCGAGCGATCGACCGCCACTTAAGTATTACGGACTACTTCCGAGCTCTTGGAATATCCGCGGTATTGGAGAAGGAAAAGCAGCTAAAAAACGTGGATCCCAAATTGACGATCTTGGACAAAAAATCCGAATTCTATGTGCCGGCGCTGACGGTCAAAAAGGGGGGCAAGAAATGGTGGCGGAAGTTGAAGGGAGTGAAAATATCGGATGAAAAGGCCCAAGAACTTTTCCACGTCGAACCGGAGGAGGTAGAGAGCGCATCGGGATATACCATCTACAAGGGTAAGGCGGTCGTCGATTTTGTCCGGGAGCAGGCGGAAATCGCCGGCCTTAGTCTTGCGGCCTATCAAAAAATGCTTGTGTTTCAGGACATCGCGAAGTGGCGAGGCATGAAGTTTTTGAACGCACTTGTGAAGCAGTCCTACGAACCATGGGAGATGAACGAAGGAATCCTCCGGAGAATGTTGGAGGAGCTTCACCGAAAAAGAACGGAGGCAAACCAGGCTTCTTGGGAGGCTTCAGAACCCACCGAACCTTATAAGGACAGTCCAGGGACAACAGAGTGAAAACGATCCGCCCACGCCCAGCCACCCAGAGCCATAACAAGAGAGAAATATTCTATAATAATATTAACTGGTTATGTTTACCTCAATTTATAGAACAACCCTTAGCTTTTGTACGACGTATGTCGTACAATGAAGATGACCTTTAAGGAAGCCAGAGCAGCGCTGATCGAGGCCCTAAAGGAGGGTCGTTATCAGCATGAAGCCCGGGATGCGCAGGCAGAAAAGAATCTCCTGGCCGTGGGAGACATTTCTCCCGACGAAGTCATCGAGATTCTAAAAGCGTGTCGCGGAAAGCTGCATCGAAAGGAGCCGCATTACGCAAAGGCGGAGATTGAAGTGCACGTGTTTAAAGCACGGAAGAAAATAAGCCGCTGGCAACAATGGTTTGTCCGGGCCTATTTCATTGACGAAGATGCCTGGTTTATCAGCGTGCATCCCGCCGAATGGGAGATCGGAAAATGAAGATTTGGAAGGAAAATGATCGGTCGAAGGGGCTCTGTCCGAAGTGTAAAGAGATTCAACCGATCGTATTTCGGCGCGGAGTTTTTCCTCTGAAAGAGACGAAAAAGAACGTGAAGGACGTGCTCCTTGGTGTCTGCACGCAGTGTGACGAAATCGTTTCCGTTCCTCCGCAATCCGTCGCCAGAATTAAGGAGGTCCGTTTCTTCGATCGCAAGCCTCTCGAGGTTCGAATTCCTTCCGACGTAAAAGATATTGTGCTTCTGGTCGTGGATACGCTGGGCGCGACGGTTCCACAGTCGGCGCTAAGTCTCCTCGTTCGAAACTATCTGATTCATATGAGCGAGGACCGGCAGGCGGCTCGCCAGGCGATGACTCTGTTGAAGAAAGCGAATTTTTTTGAGACCGCTCCGTCCCGTGACCGTATCTCAATTAAATTGAGTCCTGAGCTAAATCGACTTCGAATCGAGCTACACGACGTTTTCGAAACGGACGCCAATCTGGTGAAAGGCGTGGCCGTGTTAAGTCGAAAAGAAGTTCTAGACGAACCGGACCCAAAACGGATCAAGGAACTCAGGTACAGCATTCTTCAGGCAGCGTGAAAAGGGCCTAATGGCCCGGGACCTCGGCAATGTCTCGGTCCGGAAAAATGAACTGATCGCCGATCTTTTCTTCCGCATGCACAAAGTCGAGCGAGTCGGAATGTCCTACTTCATCTCACTCGGTTTCTTACCCGTAAACCCTTCCATAAAGGCTTTTCCTAGATCAAATTCCATCTTCTTGTACCCGGCCGGGATCTCAAAAAGCGACGCCGGAATCTCTTTGGAAACAGCCGATTTTAAAGTCGTCCAAGAAGAGACGAAACCCGATGCCGTGCGATTAACTTTTTCGACGGGAATCCCTTTCATTCCCTTTGGTAGGTTCCATGGCGACACCGGTTCGGAGATCGACCAGCCAAACTTCGCGTCCAAGTCGAATACCGGTGCGAGCTTGATCGCCAGGCAAATTTCTTCGGTTCCCCAATTTTGCGAGCCGCTCGTCTTAAAACCAGGATCATGTTTCCGAGCCATAACGACACAATCATATCCTGCAATTGTCTTCGTCTTGCCCATGGGATGAAACTGGGACCTCGCTTGGTCCTTTAATTCGGCTTGAGTCAGAGGTTTGCCAGGTTGTTCGGAGTAAGTCTTGCGGTTGGGCCACACGAGAGTGGGTTGGCCGTCACCTTTACGAAACATCCAGTTCAGGTCGGGGTCTCTGGAGTTCTTCCCAAACGGGTTATCCGTTCGAACGGCGCTCGGTGCCATATATACCCGAATCTGGGAAGTGGATGCGGGCCCGACAAATTCGGGTTTCTGCCCGAGTTGCTCTCGATATTGCCGGAACTCCGTCTCGTATACGAGCACCCAGCCTTGCTCAGCAAATGATGGGAGTGGGACGATTATGAGGGCAAAAAAAGCAAGTAACTTCATATCGTTTCCTTTCATATTTTTCGTTCAACCGGATATTCTGGAAGCCCTTCGCCGCGGTCCTTCCACTCGTCATTTGTATTTTCAACGCCGATCACTTCGAAGACGCCGCTCGTCGCGTGTTGCGACAGCAATTTCAAGGGAACAAAACGAACCTTCAGAATCGACCCTTTTGCAATTGTGGCCCCGGCGACGAGTTTCATCGTGTCCCCCATCTCCAAAAAGTAGATGCGCCTTTGCCCGCGTAGGGCAAAACGAATGACGGGCATCCCGAAATCCGCTCGTTCCGACGTAAATCCAAGCACTCCTTCAATGACTTTCCCGACGTGCCGTTGGGGATCTCGCAGATATTCCTCCATCGGCACAGGAGTCCGATCCGCCAAGGTATGGGCCATTCTGCGTTCCTTTGTCATGAGATCCCGTTCCAGGTCCTGTTTTCTGAGTGCTGAGGAAAGACGTTGGGCTTCTTCCTGAAGTCCGCTCGTCTTGCGCAGATTCAGCAAAAATATCGTCCCCGCTAAGGCTATGATTGTGGCGACCGGAATAAATTGCTTCCAGGTGGGACGTTGTCGTTGAAGTTTCGCCTGAGCCCCTGGACTCACATCTAGCCAGCCGAATGCGATGGACAGCCCAAGCAAAACGACGAGCGATCCCGCGAGATAAAAAATGGTTCCGAGAATCGGAACGGCGGGATACAGCGCGGAGATTTCCGGTCGACTTCGGACATACGTAACGAGAACCCGTTGTCCGCCGACACGAACTCTGTACAGACTGGATTGTTCCAGTTCATCGGCCGTTCGAAACATGTGGCCGGAGACCTCGTACTCGTACGTGACACGATCGATCGGAGTACCGCGCGAATGTTCGCTCCCGCCGGTGCTTTTGCCCGTATCTCCTTCTGAAACGATCGCTCCAACAACACGCTCCGTGGGAAAGAGAACTGTCTGTATCCTCCGGAAGTAAATATTGGGCGGAACGAAAAACATGATCCCCGCAAGAAACGCGCCGCCTACGAACAAACACATGATCGTTCCGAACTGCCTTGGTGAGCGCCACTGCTGAATTTGAACGGCTCTTTCGGCCGGTGAGATACCGGCTGTTTCCGGTTCCGGCTCGCTTGTCGACACTGATGCCACCTGGATGACATCGGAACCGGGCATGAAGCGAACTTCAGCGTCCGAACCCTTTCGTATCAATCCCTGTTCGATCGCTTGAGCGATCCCCTGATCCCATACGATCTCCTTCCCCTGTCGAGGCATTCCGCGGAGATCCCGGTACGTTACTGTGATTTCATATCCGCATTCGCCTTGAGAGCTGGACATCTCATACCGCCGAACGGCAAAAATCTTTCCCGCTGCCGTTTTCCCGTTCCCGGCGAGTTGCGCTCGAATCCATTTGTTCCGTAGGATCGAGCCAACTTTCCATCCTCCAAACAACGTGGCAAATCCTCCCGAAAGCCCAAGAGCGAGGCTCGCCTTCGCAAAATCTGCATCCGGCATTCCTTTTAAGAAAAGAAAAGTCAGAATTCCGACGCCGATCAGTAAAACTGGGGTCATCATGATCAAGCGCACGGTCTCATCGAGCGTCCTTGTGTCGTATCGAATGATCTTGGATTTCGTTTCGGTCCGAGTGTCGGAGCGGAGCGGGTAGATGGGTTCTGGCGTTAAGGGAACAGTACTTTCCGAGGTAATTTGTTCTTGAGGTGCCTTGGGGCTTTCGTAGCTTTTCAGGCCCACCTCATTCCGAAACCATCGAACAAAACCTTCCGCCTGGGCTGGATCATCCCAGTGAACGAGACGGGCCGATCGTTCTGTTCCTTCCGGGGCCCTCCAAGAGAGGATAGGAGCATATCGGTATGTCGTTGTCCGGGAGCCCGAAAAGGTTACCTGTTGCACTTCGATTCCCCGAAGGCTCGAGAATGGAATTTGCGCACCCCCGTTCATCTGTTTCGGAAGGAATATCGCTTGCTGCCCTGGATCAATTACAAGCTGGTTACTCAGTATGCTTGGGCGGTTCGTGCGCGAGCGAATAAAAAACCACGCGATGATTCCTAGAAAAAGTAAGATTCCCACCACGAGACCCGGGCCCATCGTCTTGGCGATTCCGGAGAACCCAATAACCAGAATGAGAATTACGGAGATGGGAAAAATGACTTTAAAGGCAGAAGCGAAACCACCTTCTTCCGATAAGTCGACTCGAAGGCGATTCCCGTCCCGCATAACCGGTGTGCCGCCGGCGATTGCGTTTGCTCCCTGTCGTTTCCACTGAGACTTAAGTTTCAGACCCAGGTAAATCGCGACCGCGTTGAAGGGGATTGAGAATATGAGAAGAAAAAACGCCCCAGAAGAATTTGGTTGTGGCCGAACGAGATACGCCTGGTGCGGTTTTGAAACATTATAGAATACCGAGACATTTTGACCGGGTTGATAATGATTTATGATTTCTTGCGCCTGCGGCGGTGGCGAGTAGGTTTGAGTGGGAAAACCTCTTTCATTCTGTTCGTATGTCTTTCCTTCGAATCTTTGTCCGTTAACCTCGTAACGATAAGTAATATAGGGAAATGCTTTTAATCCATCGCTTCTGGTTCCGTAGGAAACCTTGCTGTCTAAAACTTTACCATTTGTTTCCCGGTAATCGGCTGTGGCGTTGTAACAAAAATTGTAAAAAACCGTGTAATCAAAAAGTCCAGTAAGGAGAATCCAGAAAATTGCGGTGAACGTGTTAAAGCGAGTGCGTGCATCCCCCATCAAATCTGTCCGTCATATTTCAATGAGAAGGGATAAGTTTTCTCGGTCATCGTCTTCGCGACATAGAGACAGACGGAAGCAGGTACGGTTTTAAACTTAGGGGTAATGAGAGGAGAGCGGTTTTCATCGAGATCGATCTTATGTTGGTCGACCAAGACCATGGCTTTGGTCGAAGAAAAACCTTTGATCGCCAGCAGCTGACCGAAATTCCCCTTCAACCTCATCCGGGGGATGGCCCCGGGAAGTATTTCCAGTTCGAGACCGTTCTTCGATGTTTTTTCGCCAGGCACGGCTTTGGCGCAGATTTCAGTGGAGTCCGCAGGGAGACGAAGCTCAATCGCGCCTTCAATCCGGTCGAGCGACTTGATATCGCCTCCTTCTTTAATCCGCGCGTCAAACGCGGAGGTGAGGTAGGGGTGGTCGTTTCCATCAAAGAGAAACATCAATCGGCCTTCAATAGCCATCAACCCTCCGCGAGGGGGAGGAGCTAAATCATTTCCGTCTTTATCGGTCGATTTCACATCTACGACCCGGGCCGGGTCCGTCGCATCCTTCAACCCCGGGATCATTTGAGCCCAAACGCGTACCTGGATTTTGTAACCGCCTTCTCCGCTTCCCATCTGACTTTGCGATAGGCCTTTCGCAGTTTTTTCCCATTTGCCCAGGGGCCAGATACGCTCGACGTGGAGCGTGAACGGACCTACAACGACGGATGCCGGTTCCTTTGACGGAGGCGGATTGTTTCCATACCGTACCAACCGTTTGGCAGGTGGAGGCGGCTTCATTTCATACTGCCGCAACTGTTTGGCGGACACCGTTTGAATCGCGGCAGCGTCGCGAAACATCGGAGAATACGGTTGTGTTTTATTTAGCTGTTCCGGCAATGTTTGAACGCCCTGCGATAGTATTTTCCCCAGCGTTGTTTTAGTCTCAGGAACCTGTCCCGTGGCGGGAGAAATGGACTGATTCACGACCATCTTCAAATCTTCTTTCGTGTTTTTATAAAAGCTGCGCGCCTTTAGAAATAGGTGGGTACCCAGCGCGAGAATCAGCGCAGAAAAAATAATGGCTCCCCATTTGATCACTTTCATGCCGATTTCCGCCCCGTCCCTCCGATTGCTGAAGTCATGTCCACTCGGTTAATCGCTTGCCTTCTTTGTCCAAGAAGGCACCGGCCAGTATCGTGATAACGTCGGAGATGTACCAGAGACAGAAACCCCCGAGGGTGACGATCATTAAAATGCCGGTTCCGATTTTGCCGACGTAAAAGCGATGGACACCGAAAAATCCGATGAGAAAGCATAGTACGAAAGCAACCAAACGTTTCTTTGGCGAAACTGGAGCTTGGTAAGCGTTCCCAACTCTATTGACGACCCATCCACCAATGAGAAGTAAGATCCCCAACCCCGTCAACAAGCCATATTCGTAAATCTGATCGCGGATGATGACCGAGCCATTCGTGGCATTAGCCGAATAGGTCGTGTCCGGGCCCGCAGAGGCTTTTACGACGAGTTCTTTCGCGCCGCTCTTGAATTTTTTGAAACTCGATTTGTGCTGGAGAGAACCACCGGTCACGTCAACATTCGCACCGTACAACGTTCTTGAGCCTGAATCCCAGCCTATATCGGTCGTTTCACTTTGGATCTTCTGGCCTGAGAGGTCCTCCACCGAGTATTGAAAGGGGAATTTGTATCGAAGCTGGTATTCCTTTTCGTTCTTCTTCGCGGCAGTTTTTTCCTTTTCCTGAACGGACTGGCCGGCAATGTTGGCCTCGACAACGACTTGAACATGCCGATCCGTATCGACAACTACACGTGTCTCGTGGGTCGTATTGTCGAACGGCAGAGAAAAGCGCCCCGCTTCTCGTCCCCCGAAGCCGAGCGTGACGGACCATGCGAGCACGAGCACTCCGGACACCAGAAGCAGCCACGATCCGGTGATAAGTGATTTCTTCACGTCCATAGCTTTACGGTCTTGCCGTCCTTGTCTTTAAACGCGCCGCAGAGGACGAGTATGCAATCGATGAGGTACCAGATTCCAAATCCACCCAGCGTTACGATCATAAGGAGGCCCGTTCCGATTTTGCCGACATAAAAGCGGTGAACGCCGAACGCGCCGATAAAGAAACACAATAGAAATGCTACGAGCCTTTTCTTCTCGGAAACCATCGTCGAGACCTCCTTCATGGCGGAAGGTAAGGTGCAGAACATTATATTTTACGCATTATTTTAATAACTTACACTTTAATTGCAACGATTTTATGAAAGAACGAATTCCGAGGAGGCGGGCCATGCGTCAAGCAGTATATTGTGTCGCAGTGATGGGTTTTATCGCGCTCACTCTTCCGGCTCGCGGCCTCGCTGGTGAGGCGCGGGGGGCAATTCAGAACAAGGATTTTGTTGTTGAAGAAGCGTTCGTCGAAAATGGAATTCTAACGCTCCGCCAAGGGAAGGACTTTCTTGCAGATAAAAAATTTATGATATTTCTTTTTTTAAAGTCAGGGGAGAGCGTTCAAGGAAAAACATACACAGTAAATAAAGATGACGGCCTCAAGGCTGGAACTCCACACGTGAATGTGTGGTGGAAAGAAAACGGAAATCTGAAGAGCAAATCGTATATGCACGGTTACGACATGACTCTGAAATTCGGCGAGATCAAAGGTGAAAAGGTGCCCGGTGAAATTTCCCTTCAAATGCCGAAGGAAGTCGGAAGCTCGCTAAAGGGCACCTTTCAAGCAACAATAAAAAAATAAAAAATCTTATTACGCTCGAAATAGGTCGATGTGCTCACGCTGCATTTTCCGGCGTTCGGGCGAGAGTTACCATTCGGTTCGCGGTAACCCTTTTCGATGTCTTGGGTCAACACCGGGTCAACAGGTCAGGTGATATAGATGTCACTCGGTTCATTTCTTTTCATTTTGCAGAATGATTATCTGTTTGATGTTATTGGTTTTGCCTTTGATACTGCACTGTTCCGAACCGGGGTCTTTTAGTCCCCCCCTCGGCACCACGGCACGACTTGCCCTTCGCCCGTATTCCTTCGTTCTCGGCCGCTCGGAATGCTCACGTACCAATGACAGTACGCTCCGCTTCCTCGCGGCCTGCGGCCTCAGACTCCGGGCGAAGTTCTGCGTCTCACTTGCATGGGGGGGGATGAAGAATTCTTCTGATGAATAAACTTAACGTCTGCGCGTCAGAACGACGGTGATTTCTCGCTCTTCTCCGGGGGCGATATTCAGAAAATGGTCGGAGTCTTCGTAGCCGTCCTTGCGGATCAATACGTGAAGCGTCGTATTGGGTGGAAGCGATTTTGCATGCAACGGAGTTCCTTTAGAATACCGCCGATCGTTGATGTAAACGTATGCCCCGGGAGGGAAGGTTTCGATGGAAATGCGCCCGTCTTGTTCGGTCACTGGCGTTGTTCCATCTGAGGCATAGTGGAGCTGCCTCTTTGTTTCCATCGCCCGTATCACTTCGGAATTCTTCAATCGCCGCGAAACATCCTGTTTTGAGTCCGTCTCGAGACTGCGATTCAAAAAATGTTGCGCCCAACCGGCGGCGATCAAGAGACCTGGAATGATGACCGAAAAACCAAGAAAAACCGTGAGCGCAAGTTTTCGCCTTTCGCGTTTGCGATCCTCGAATATAAAGGAGCGGTCCATTCGGGGAGCCGCCGAAGCGGGTACGGGAGCCAATTGCGGAGTCGAGTCATCGCCCGCCAACGGAATGACCGAGTCGAAATCGGGAGCTTTTGCGATCGTGGAACGAAGCGCCTCTGTTTCTTGCATCCGTTCGTGCTCAACCCGCGAAAAATCGAAAAGATCTTCCGGACGTTTTCCCGATTGCGGCGCTATTGGTGGGGACGAGGGTGGGGACTTTGGCGGTGCCATGAAGAGCTATTGTGGGCTGTGATATGCCTCTCCATCAAGACAAATTTGATTCATCGCTCTGAATTGCGAATGGAGCGGGCCTCTGTTACCGTCCCCCAACTTAGCATGCTGAACAAAAAGGAATTGCGCCGCCCGGACGAGTTCATGTCCATTTTCGGCAATCTGATGCAGTGGGCCACCGAGCGCGTTCGAGGGGTTACGACGATCGTCTTTGGATTGATTGTCTTGGGCTTGGGTGCAATTGCCTGGAATTCTTGGAGCGATACCAAGAACCGAGCCGCAGCCGACGATTTTCGAGAAATCGTCGAAACTGCGTCTTCCAATCTGGTGTCGACGGCGCTCAAACTGGGATCACAAGAGAAGGGTTCCGACCCGAAGCCGGCCACTAAGGCAAAATGGGAAAAAGTGGCCTCCGAACTGCCTCCGTTTTTGGAAAAACATGGATTGAGTTCCTTTGCGGGGACTGCGCTTCTTTACCAGGGTCGAGCCAACCTTGAGATCGGGAAGTATGATGTCGCTTTGAAAGCGTACCAACAAGCGGAATCCAAACTGAACGGTGCGTACCGGTATCTTGCTTTGGAAGGGCAGGCGATGGTTTACATGCAACAGGAAAAATGGAACGCGGCGGAGAAACTGTGGACGACGCTTTCGAAAGCGGACGACAACCCGCTGCGGGCTTTGCACACCTGGAATTTGGGCTTAGCGCAGGAGGCAGCAAAACGGAATTCCGAGGCCGTAAAAACGTACAAAGATTTTGAAACTCGGTTCTCGGATTCGGATCTCATCGAAAAGGTCCGGTTGCGCTTGGCGATTCTCCAGGCCACGGGCTGATTATGTTTCGGACAATTCGCCTAATCGGAATTACCGGCGTCTTCTTTGGAGAACTCTTCACTCCCTCCGTACAAGCGTTTGATGTTTTGGACCGGCAGGCGAGCTATCATGACAGCAAATATATTACCCTCGGCGCAGGCTTGGGATTTACCGGTTTTGCTTTCCAGGAGGGGATCGACGGAGACCCGGGCTTCGCCTTTCGGGTTTCCGGGGGCCATCATTTCAATCGATATTTACAGGCCGAAATCCTCTATGAATTCTCGACGTTTCGTTTCCACTCTCCCGATCCGATAGCGCCCACGACGCAACTCAGCACTCGATCCGCTATGAACAATGAAATGATCCGTTTCGTCCTGACCTATCCCGCGGTTCTGTTGCAGCCTTACGTCAGCGCGGGAATCGGGGGATACAATTGGATCGGCGTGAACGATGAAACCGCTTTGTCGTTTCCGATCAATTTTTCGCTCCCCCTCGCCGCGGGCCTTCGAGCTTATATCTACAAGAACCTCGTCTCGATGGATTTGGATTTCAACTACTACATTCTATTCGGAGAAAACCAGTCCGCAGATACTCTTACGCTTCTCGGTTTGGACAAGGTTTCTTTCGATTCCTACGCTTTCATGACCTCGTTTACCTTCCATTTTCTCTGAAATGAAACGCGCACTCATTCTCAGCTGCTTCGTTCTTGTCTTTGGGTGTGCTCGAAGTCCTTTGAGCCTGGATCGAGAAGCACGGCCCGGGCGAGGACTCGCTCAAACGTTCGTTCGCAACAATGTCGCGCAATCCACTTTGGCGACGGACGGATCGTCTCTCTTCTTTGGAACACGTACCGGCGACCTCTTCAGCATCGATGCCGACACCGGAAAGAAACATTGGAGAGTGAAACTAAAGTCACCCATTGACGTTGCTCCTTGCATACAGAACGGAGCTGTTTACGTGGGTACGGCCTCGGGAGGATTTTATGGTCTGGATGCCAAAGACGGCCGGCAAAAATGGACGTATGAGGTCCCCGGCGAAATCTTGAACCAAGCCGTCGTCTTGGGAAGTAAATATGTCGTATTCGCATCGAACGACGGCGTGCTCTACGCCCTGGATACGAATTCCGGCCGACCGGTGTGGACCTATCGAAGGGGTTTGCCGGACCGGCTAACGATTCACAGCCTAGCCGCGCCATCGGCGGATGCGACAGCTGTATACGCGGGATTTTCGGACGGGGCTGTCGTGGCGTTACGCGATTCGGACGGGACGGAAATTTGGAAACAGGAGCTCCGTTCGCCGGTAAAGTTTCCGGACGTCGTCGCTCCACTGCTCTCCATGGACCAGCAGCTAATCGCGGCTCAGTTCTCGGGCGCACTGTACGCCCTGGATCGGACCGGAAAAATCCGTTGGTCGTTGGAAAATGGGGGAGGGGCGGCCTCCACGGTCGCCGTCGGAGATAAACTGATCATTCCGGCATCGGAACACCGCTTAATCGGCCTTTCCAGTTCGACCGGAGAAAAGATCTGGACGTATCAGACACCTGAAGCTGTGCTCTGGAGCGGCCTGGCTGTTTTCGGCGACAAACTGCTGGCCGGATCGTACGAAGGCTGGCTTTTTGTTTTGCGGGCTTCCGATGGAACATACTTATGGAAGTATGACGTAGGAGGCGCCGTGATGGGCGCGCCCGTGATTCATGGAAATCGCGCCTGGGTCCTGACCCGAAAAGGGGCATTGCTCGGCTTCTCGTTACGGGGCTAAGATTAGTCAGTCGATTCAACCTGTGTTAACTCAACCCACCCTTAATGGGGCGGCGTAGCTCAGTTGGCTAGAGCGAGGGTCTCATAATCCCTAGGTCCGTGGTTCGATTCCACGCGCCGCCACTTCTTTTGCTCGCTCGCACGCGCAGTTGCAGCAGCAGCGTCGGGCGTCTCACGCACCTCGGTCGGCTCGGTGCCGGTAGTGGTGCCGGTTGCCGTTGCGGTCGCGGCACGATCGAGGCGCTTCACGGCGTCCAGCTGGTGCTCTGGCGAGAGGTGCGCGTAGCGTAGGGTCATTGTCGCGCTC
>DATDPG010000095.1 GCA_035292885.1 Bdellovibrionota bacterium
GAGGGATCAAGACCACCACCGCCGCCGTGTTGGCCGCCACGTTTCGCGGAGAGCTCCGCCGGCAACCGCCTGAATTGCAGGGACGATCGATCTCCCAAGAAACGATCCGCAGATCGGTGTCGATCGTAGCGATGTCGGGGACGATCGTGTTCGGCGCACTGTTCTTTCTGGTTATCTTTGAACCCTTCAGCTTTCTCTCCCTGGCCTTTGAGACCGTATCCGCCTTCGGCACGGTCGGCCTTTCGACAGGGATCACACCGCTCCTCGGTATTCCCGGAAAGCTGATTCTCGTGACGGTGATGTTCGCCGGAAGAGTGGGACCCCTCACGATTGCCGTGGCCATCGGCAGCCGCTATAGGGTGCAGAAACATGTTTTTCCTACCGAAGATCTTCCGGTCGGTTAGAATCGGCTTTGTGCCCAAACGAATTCTCATCATCGGACTGGGAAGGTTCGGATTTTCGTTGGCGGAGAGTCTCGCGATTCGCAAATGTGAAGTCATCGCGATTGATAAGGATATGGCTCGCGTTTCGGAAATCAAGGATCGGGTGACCTACGCCGCGCAGGTCGACGGAACGGATGTGGAAAGTTTGCGTTCCGTTAAGGCCGACTCGGTCGCTGCCGCGGTGGTGGGAATGGGGGACAATTTTGAGGCGGCCATGCTCTGCGTGGCCGCTCTGAAGGAAGTGGGTGTGGCGCAGGTCATCGCGCGGGCTCAAACGGCGCGCCATGCGCGCATTCTCGCCGCGATCGGCGCCTCGGAAGTCCTTCAAATCGAAGCCGATATGGGCCGAAGATTAGCCGACTCGATCGTCGAGCGGCCGGACAAACCTTCCGGTTGACATCGCGGCTGAGTTTGATAGCGCTTTCGGTACCATGACCGTTTGGATTTGGCCCGTTCTCCTCACCCTCGCCGCTTTCTTTTCCTTGTGGATTGCCAAGCGTCTTCTATTCCGACTTCTCCGACGGTGGGGCGGGAACGAGTCCCCCGAACTCGCCCATCAAATGATGCATGTACTTTCGGGCCCGGCGAACGTCGTCGTGGCCGTGATTTCGTTGTCCGTCGGAAGTCAGTTCGCACCCCTTCCTCCGCGTTTGGAGCATCTCCTTCCTCAGATCGTCAAGATTCTGCTCGTCGTCATCGGAATTTATCTCGCCGATCGGATCGCGCTTCTCCTTTATCGTCGTCGGCAATCCAAAGGTTCCTTTCTTCGGATATCTTCGTCGATCGTTCAAGCCATCCTTCATTCGCTCATCTACGGCGTGGGCGGTCTCATTGTTCTCGATTCCCTCGGAATATCGATTACCCCTCTACTCGCCTCCCTGGGAATCGGCTCACTCGCCGTAGCGCTGGCGCTTCAAGACACGTTGGCCAATGTTTTTTCCGGAATCTACCTTTCCATCGAGCAGCCGATGGAAGTGGGGCACTTTGTTCGGCTGGAGAGCGGCGAGGAGGGATATGTCGAAAAAATCGGCTGGCGATCCACGCGGATTCGAATGCTCCCCAACAATACCGTGATCGTACCCAATACCAAATTGGCCGGAAGCCACTTCACGAATTATTACCTGCCCTCCAAAGACCTCGCGGTCCTCGTAAATCTCGGGATTCACTACGACAGCGACTTGAAACACGTGGAACGGATCACGGTGGAAGTGGCCAAAGAGACGATGCGGGACGTAAATGGCGGAGTTCCGGAATTTGAGCCGTTCATCCGATACCATACGTTCGCGGATTCCAGTATCAATTTCACCGTGATTTTAAGGGCGCAGGAGTTTGTGGATCAGTATTTGGTTAAGCATGAATTCATCAAGCGGCTTCACGAACGATACAGAAAAGAACGAATCATAATCCCATTCCCGATTCGCACGCTGGAATTTCCGCCTTCATTCCCGCGGTCCGTGAAACTCAAAGGATAGCGAGTTTATCGGTTGCAAATTCGTCAATCAGGGACGAAACAACTTCCTCGAACGATGAACTTTGCTTAAATACTTTGCGCTGTCTTTGATAACTCAATCCCACCCGGAGCATCTCTTCAATATAAAAAAGCTCGTGCTTACAACCGTTGCCGGAGGCGATCGGTTCAAGGATATGAAGGAGGTGGGGAATGTCTTCATGGAGCGGACGGGTCCGCCCGGCCGCGTCGACAACGATCTCGGCCTCGATACCCCAGCGGGAGGCTCTCCACTTATTCTCCCTGAGAATCCAATCCGGCGGCGGCGCGAATTTTTTGCCCTCTCGATACTCCCCATCCAGCCAGGTCAGAAGACAATGGGTCAGCGACACCAAGGCAAGGGTTTCCGACAGCGTGGGAAGTGCATCGCAAACCCGGATCTCAAGGGTTCCAAAATCGGGGTGCGGCCGGATATCCCACCAGATGTCTTTGACGTTCTTGATCGCCCTGGATCGAACCATTGCATCATAAAAGGCCTCGAAGCCTTCCCAATCCGTAAAGAGACAGGGATGCCCCGCGGTGGGCAGCGCTTCGAAGATCGTGATCCGGGACGAAGCCAGCCCCGTATCCGAACCCTGCCAAAACGGCGAACTCGCCGACAACGCGAGCAGATGCGGATAATAATGGGAAATCGCATTCATCATGGCGATCGCATGATCTCCGTCACGCATTCCCACATGCACATGAAGCCCGAAAATCATCAGGCGCTGAGCGATCCAGCGGTTCCGGTCGATGAGCGCCTGATAACGCTCCGCCGGATACAGAATTCGCTCCCGATGCTTTGCGAACGGGTGGGAACCGGACGACGCAAATTCGACCCCCAACTTTGAAGTCACCTGTCGCAACCGGGCGAGCGTGTCCGTCAAGTCCCGGCGCACATCATCGATCGTTCGGCAAATCCCCGTGTTGAGCTCAATCATGGCCTGAAATAGTTCCGGCTTGATACGAGGTCCCTCGGAGCCGAGAAGCTCGAACACCTCCATTGCTGTGGCCGTAAGATCGTGCGTCTTACGATCGATCAGCTGCAATTCCATCTCGACTCCAATGGTCATTTGTTCCGACGATGTGAATAAAAGAGGCATGCAACCCAAACCCGTTGAAACCTATTTATGTGGCAGGATCTGAAAACATTGCAAGGGCAATCGTCAGTCGGTGCGACACACTGCCCGTTGGGACCGCTAAGTGCAGCTAAGTAGAACCTCACATCACAATAATATGGGTCTACCCGGGTTTGAGTGGGTAATTTGCGCGGGGCGGAAGGCGCAAAGACAGATCTATGGAGGGCGAGAGAGGTATGCGAGGTTGTAAGAATCCGTCCTATTTTGTGGGCGTTGGAGAGGCCTCGCGCCCGGCGATGAGCGGTTGTGCCTTTGGCAAGGCATAGTCGCCGGTTGCGACCTTCTTGCGTCCAAAAGCGAGGATTAATCGTTGAGTTCGTAAAGGTTCCTGGACGCAAGAAGGGGGTTTACTTTTCTTCGGGTGAGCCTCTTTCCGTCCTCGGAAAGAGGCCGGCGAACGGCGCTCCACCGTTCGAAAGGCCAAGGTCTTCCATCGCCGTGAGCCATCCGATGCAGGAGGTCGGAAAAAGCGATTGGAGGGAGACCTTTTCGTAGTACGGTGGGCGGATGAAGAGCCCGAAATCGATCCGTGAGTTATTTTCACTTCCGGGATTTGTTGCTCAGCCGCAGCTTTTGGGTGTGATGGGAGATCGGTATGCGCGCGGGATTGCGCTTCGACGCCGAAAAAAACAGCGGTCTGTTCCGGTTGTGGGCATCGCTGTCCGGGACGATACGACCGGAGGATCTGCCGTGTGCGAGATCTTTCGGTGGCCGGGTGGCGAATCTATCTCGACTTTGAACGCTGGCGAGTCTTTTGTCCTCGGTGCAAGGCGGTGTTTGTAGAACGGCTGGATTGGCTGGCGAAGAATCCCCGGTACACCGAGCGATTCGCCATGCATGTGGGCACACCGTGTCGGGAAATGACCAACAAAGCCGTGGCCCAGGTCGAGCGTCTGCATGAAGACACGGTCAAGGATCTCGACAAGATCTACATGCAAAGGCAGATCGCCCGAGCGGGGACACCTGCCCCCAGAGCGATTGGGGTGGACGCGATCGCGATTCGTACGGGTCACGATTACCGCATCATCGTCAGCGACCTCGTTCGGGGTCGCCCCATTTGGGTGGGAGGATCCGGTCGAAGCGAGGAGGATCTGGACCTCTTCTTCCTCCAGCTTGGTCCGCGGAAATCGAAGAGCATTGAGCTGGCGGCGATGGACATGTGGAAACCGTTTCGAAACTCTCTTCAAAAGAACGCCCCGAAGGCCCGCATCATCTTCGACAAGTTCCATATCATGCGGCATTTGAACGATGCGCTCGATCTCGTGCGACGGACTGAATATCATCGTCTCTCCCGGAAAAGACCGCTCCTATATCAAGGGGCAGCGCTATACGCTCCTGGCGGGCTGGGAGAACCTAAATCGCGACGGGCGGAGGTCCTTGCGCAAGCTCCTCAAGGCCAACAAACGACTCCATCTCGCCTATCTCCTCAAGGAATCGTTTGGCCAGCTCTGGAGCTATCGCAAGGAAGGATGGGCCAAACGGTTTTTCGAACATTGGCGCGACCCCCTCAAGTGGCAGCGCCTCCAGCCTTTCGAGAAATTTGCCCGGATGATCGAACGCCACTGGGAGGGGATTGCCTCCTATTGTCATCCGCAGAACAAGGTCAGCCTGGGAATGGTCTAGGACCTCAACAACAAAATCCGTGCCCTCCAACGAAGAGCGTACGGCTACCGGGACGAGGAGTACCTGAAACTCAAAATCATCGCCGCGTTTCCACCCCCGCTCCCTCAATCCCCCGCAAATGGCCCACTGTGATCCGGGTTGAGCCGGAAATATTAAGGAGCACGCCGGAAATACGAATTAGTTCATAAGTATACCGTCATATGGTATAAGAGGGCATGCGAAAGAATGATGCCCGGAAGTTGGATCACAAGACGTTGGAACAGAT
Organism: Bdellovibrionota bacterium; assembly: GCA_035292885.1. Taxonomy (NCBI): domain Bacteria; kingdom Pseudomonadati; phylum Bdellovibrionota; species Bdellovibrionota bacterium. The sequence continues at coordinate 4,957 of DATDPG010000095.1, forward strand.
TCGGATACGAGCCGTGGAACAGGTTCAGGCAGGAGAGAGTCCGGAAGTTGTGATTCGATCGCTTGGATTTAACCGAGATTGCATCTACGACTGGTTGGCAAGATACCGAGTGGGCGGATGGGGCGCGTTGAAAGCGAAACCCCTTTACGGACGGCCCAAGAAAATGACGGGGAAGCAAATCCGGTGGATCTACGACACGATCACGATGAAAAATGCCCTGCAACTCAAATGTCCGTATGCGTTATGGACACGAGGAATGATCCGGCAGTTGATTGCCAAACGGTTTAGAATCAACTTGAGCTTGGTATCGGTGGGTCGGCTCTTGGCCCAGCTGGGACTCACCTGTCAGAAACCGTTATTTCGCGCCTATCAACAAAATCGATCGTTGGTCGAGCAGTGGTTGAAGAAGGAATTTCCACGAATCAAGGCCCAAGCGAAGCGGCTGAAGGCCACGATCTACTTTGAGGATGAGGCGGGAGTGCGTTCGGACGTTCATTCGGGAAAAACCTGGGCCGTACGGGGTCAAACCCCCATTGTTCGGGTGACCGGGGCTCGATTTGGAATGAACCTCATCTCGGCCGTCAGTCCCCGCGGAGAAATGAAGTTTATGGTCATCCACGGAACGATGGCGGCAAAACAATTCTGTGAATTTCTTCGGCGCCTGATCCACAACGCGCGACGACCGATCTTTTTGATTGTGGATGGACATCCCACTCACCGAGCGAAAAAGGTCAGCACATTCGTCAAATCCACCCACGGGAAACTCCGGTTGTTCTTTCTTCCACCGTACTCTCCCGAATTGAATCCGGATGAGTTTGTTTGGAATGACCTCAAAAATAACGGCGTAGGGCGGTCGGCCATCGTCGGACCGGACCAGATGAAAGTTACGGTGATGTCACACATGCGCTCTTTGCAGAAGAATTCGGAAAAAATTCGTTCGTTCTTTCAAGCCCCGGAAACCAAGTACGCAGCCTGAGAAGCCGGTATACTTATGAACTCCTTAGTATATGTCTGCGGGCATCACGATTTAAACTGTTCGGACTTCCATTACAAGTTCAAATAGGGTAAGATTATATAAGAATTTTTCTTATTATTAAAAGAGGTGCATATGCCGTCATCCAAAACCATTACCATTTCTCTTCCTGCCCCTATGGGCAAGGACATCGAAAAAGTAGCAAAAGAGGAACACCGTACTATCAGTGAACTTCTCCGAGAGGCCTTTCGACAGTACCAAGCCCAGAGGCATCTTCGCAGTATCGCGCAGGAAGGAAGAAAATCCGCCAAGGCCAAAGGATTGACCCCGAAGGACTTCGGCGGCCCGTTTGAAGATTAAGTCCCCCTTCTTCGGAAGATGAGGGGGAGGAGAAGAGCAGAGGCCGCAAGTCCCGGTTTCGAAAACCATTGATCGCGAATTCTCCGCGCATTACCGACTCCAAAAGGGCGGCATCATTCTCCGACCCTGGGTTGATCGCTCGTACCCGCTGGTTATGAAGCGTGGTGGGTTTCAAGATGTCCTGGACGAGCGTTTTCACCGGAGCCGGAACGTCGACGACCGCCAGGGTATCCAGGTAACGATTGTTGGCCGCCTGGGAAACATCGGCCCGGCGTTGGAGATCGGCGATTCCCCGGCGCATGGGCAACCACTCCCGCTTTCGTTTGTCCTGCCCCTCTTTGGGACGATAGACCTTGAATCCCTCGGGCTCGTTGATGGTGGCCTCGATTCGTAAGATACTTCCCTCCTTGTTATACGCTTTGAGGGAGTTGCCATTGATCCGGTGCTTGGTGCGAACCCCTTCGGTGCGATGCTTCATGTCGCTGACGACTTCTCCCTGGAAATGGCCATCCACGTGCCCCGTCGAGGAAAGCTTGTGGCCCAGAAAGCGCATCACATCCGGGCTCTGGAACGTGGTCAGGCCGTGATGAATGAGCGAGGGATACAGCGCATCCAGCGAGGCGCGATCTTTGAACATGATATCGGTCGCCCATTCCGTCTGAAACGCGGACCCGTAGTAGGGAGCTTCAAACTCCCCGAAGATTTTCGGGTGAGCGGGATTGAGTCGCCCGGCAATGCGATCGAGATCGTCGGGCCAGTTCGTCTCCAACTGTCGGTCCATGAGTGTTTGGGCCTTCTCCACGTTGTTGATCCGAGGAAAACAGTTGTCCCGACGAAGATACAACAGCCCGGCTTTGTCCATCTGCCGAGACAACCACTCCCGGCCATTGATGCAGATCTGGATGTTGAAGGGATACCAGGTCTGAATGCGGGCGCTCATGAAGCCAAAGACCGGGTCGATGCCGTACTGGTAGACATGAAGACACTTCCGACGGCGCAGGACCAACTCCAGCTTCTTTTTCTCCCGGTTTCGAAAAATATCGTAGGATCGACAGGGCTCGACCGCCGTGAACACGCAGATGAGCCCTCGCTCAATCTTGTCCCGGCGCAGGATCTTTTGAGCCATCTCCTCCTTGCTCTCCCGGGGGGATTCCAAGTAGATCAGCGGACGATTGTTTTTCTCCGCCACTGCCGTGGCGCCTTCCTTGACCTGTTGCGTTGCCTGTTGCACATGCCGAGAAAAATCCTTCAAAAGAATGTCGGAAAACGAAAGATAGGTCTTCATCCCTTCGGCGTATGCCAACTGCCGGAGCGTCCCTCGAAAAACCAGCCGATCAAAGCCCGAAAGAATTCCAATGATGGATCGGCAATGTTTCTGTACAAAGAGTTTCATGACGCTCCTCCTGCGCTATGGCGATTTTTCTCGAAACCACTGTAGTGCAGTGACGGAGCGTCAACAATCTTCTATCGAATCAGCCAAAACCTATCCGGCTTTGGTTGCGGCCGAAGGCCGCGCTAGGAACTCACCCTCGCATTCTTCGGAAAATAAAATTCATGTTTGATTCTTATGCTGCCTTCAAGCGATATTCTTTGCCTGTTGCCATCAACGCCCAAAGGACCCGTGCATTTTTATTGGCAAGCGCCACACATGCTTTGTGGATTCCGCGTCTTGTTTCCAATCGCCCCAACCATTCGCCCAAGTGATCTCTTCGGGTTTTGTGATGTCGAAGTACAGCACGTGCACCATGGACTAACAAGGTTCGCAAATATTTATCGCCTCGCTTGCTGATTCCTAACAACCGATCTTTTCCACCACTGGAATGCTGCCGAGGAACCAAACCCAGCCAGGCGGACAATTGCCGACCATTGCGAAATACTTTTGGATCTCCCACGGCTGCCAGGATCGCGGTGGCGGTTAGTGTTCCAACCCCTGGGACTCGCTCCAGTCGCCGACAGGTTTCACTCGTCTTGAAAATGTCGTTCAATTCAAACTCCATCTCTACGATCCGATTCTTCACCGCACGGAGTTCCTCAGATAATTTCTCGATGATCTTTCGACAGCGAAAACTCATCTCGGCGCTCTCTCCTTGTAACAACTCAGAAAGTCGTTGGGAGAAACGCTCCGATCCTTGAGGAATCACCACGCCATACTCTGCCAGCAATCCTCGAATTTGGTTGCTCAGTGCCGTCCGGCTCTGAACCAGCCGTTGCCGAACCCGATGAAGATTTTGGATGTCCTGTTGTTCCACACTCTTGATCGGCACAAAATGCATCCCCGGTCGTGTCGCCGCCTCACAGATCGCTTCCGCATCAGCTCGATCGTTCTTGTTTGTCTTGACGTAGGGCTTTACGAACTGCGGAGAGATCAACCGCACCTCGCATCCCAGTTTCTGAAATTCACGTGCCCAATAGTTCGATCCTCCACAAGCTTCCACAACTATCATCTGCGGCTTTACCTTGGCGACAACCTCTCGCAGTTCTGCTCTACGAACGCGCTTTTGAAAAACGACTCTCCCGTGAATATCTCTTCCATGAAGCTCAAAAATGTTCTTTGCCAAATCAATTCCCATTGCGCTAACTTGTTCCATTGGATCCTCCTCGTTTCGATTGAATGATTCCACCATGAACCATTCCGGCCCTTACGGAGGCCGTAAGGAAACGAGGACGGGCCCATTCCATTACGCTGGGCCCGCCAGGTGAACGAGCGATCTTCCACGGGAAATGCGTTCCAGACCGACTGAAAGGCAGACATTGACGTCCTTGCCCCCTAAGCATATTTTATACATATGAAAAAGAGGTTTTTCCGGGAATCCGGCCGCCGCGGCGGCCGCATACGCGCCCGAAACCTATCCCCCGAACGGCGTTCGGAAATCGCATCCAGGGCCGCCCGAGCGCGGTGGAATGGTCCTCCCCCCATCATGAAGAGCGTGAGGTTCGAAACCGCCGATCTCGCCAACCCCGCCTATCTTGAAGAAGTGTTGCTCGAAGGATCGCTCCATGATTGGAGGGGAATTTATGAGGAAATCGCCAACCGTCCCTTTGGTACCGTCGCCCAAGCTCTTGAAAGGGTCCTGTCCTCGTCGAAGTATTACGGACTCACACCCTTATGGATGGGCCTTCTCCGGAATGTTCAACACGCTCTCCCGTGAAGAAAACAGGGAAAGAGACTACGCAAAATCTGCCGGAGTGGGAGAGGCTCCTTTCTGCGCAATTGGTCTTTCAAGCTCGTTTCCCCGAGGTGGTCCTGGTGGGAGGAACCGCCGCCGCCCTTCACGTGGGGCATCGTATCTCGGTGGATGCGGATCATGTTCTTGCCGATCTCAAAAATAGGTTCGCGGAAATTCTGAGGAAATTGGAGCGCGAGGCGGGCTGGCGAACCAAGAGATTGGAACCGCCCGTCATGATTCTCGGCCATTTCAAGGGCGTTCGCACAGGAGTGCGGCAACTTGTACGCTCGGCACCGCTCGAAACAACAACCGTTAGAGGTTTAAGAGTACCGACGGTTGAGGAAATGATCCGGATCAAGGCGTACCTGATCCTCCGGCGAAATACGACGCGTGATTTTGTCGATTTTGTGGCGCTGTTCGATCATATCGGAGTCAAACAAGCACAGAACGCGCTCGCCTCTCTCGATCGGCTCTATCCTCAGAAGGAAGGGAATTCAGTCACCCAGCAACTCGCCATCCAGTTGTCCGAACCAAAACCGTGGGACCTGTCTCAAACTGATCTACGTGCATACAAAGGACTGAAGGAACCGTACACGGATTGGCAGGAAGTCAAACGCCGTGCCTTCGTCGCCGGTCAGAAGATTATATTGAAAGGACTCTCGGGCCTTACATTCAAGTGAGAGCACGATCGATCTCACGAAAAAGGTGGCTCCTCCAGATCGGCACCACGGTGTTTCATTATCCCACTCATCGCAGCGGCCCCGAGTTTCTTCGCTACTTGTGCAGAAGTCATCGGCTTTCCGGAAATAACTGAAGGTGGCCCGGCGTACACAGCGCGGCTCCACAGCATCAGGAGCAAACTTAGGGCGTATACTTTGAAAATATATCCTTACTCACCGGAAGGAGGCACGCAAGCCTTCACTTCCGCCTGTGGTGCCTCCACAAACGTAATGTTGGCGGAGCAGTTGGATTCATTTTCTACGGAACGGTTCAGATTACATTCGGGCTTGTCAGCACAGACCAAAAAACAATAGTTCACTCCATCCGTGTGGGCCACACAACGCGACCCTTCGGGGCATTCTTCGTCCTGCGTGCAGTCTTTGACACCGCAGTACCCGCCTTTGAAATCGAGGCACTCCTGGCCTTCCTCCGTACAGTCTTCGTTTATGGAACACTCAGAACCTACTCCTCGTTGATCTGCTTCTGTTCCTTCATCATCACAGGAATAGGAGCATAGGACCATCAAACATAGAATACTGAGAGCGATTCTTGGTTTCATTTTATTAACGTAACAGAGTCATTACTACGTTCAAGAAAATCGGCCGCGTTTCCTATCGCATCGCCATCGTTTCTACACCTCTTTCCCAACGTGTAGCGGTCTATAGATGAAACTTTTCAGAAGCAGGTCGTGAACAATTTGGATGAATCTCGAAAAGATTTGAACTCGAGCGCCTGACCGTCCGGATCGAGAAAGAAAAGCGTGGCCTGCTCTCCGGGCTGCCCTTTGAATCGAATCGTCGGCGCGATCATGAATTCGACCCTCTTGGAACGTAAGGTATCCGCAAATCGGTGCCATTGGTCCCATTCAAGCACAACTCCAAAGTGAGGCACGGGAACATCGTGGCCGTCCACCGGGTTCGACTTGGGGGGAACGTTCCCCGTCTCCACCTGATGCAAGACCACTTGGTGTCCGAAGAAATTCAAATCGATCCAATGAGTGTTCGTTCGCCCTTCCGTGCAGCCGAGAATTTCCGTATAGAATCGGCGAGACCGTTCAAGATCGCGAACGGGAATCGCCAAATGAAAGGGTTGAAGCATATGCGCGCAAGCTGCCAGCCCATACCACTCGTGTCAAGGCGGGCAAGGATGATGCGTCGGTCGAAGGCTTTGGCGCCACCCATTTTGGACGAAGCTCACGGCGTTCCCGCGTATTCTACCAAACAGGAGGTAACCGTCGCGACTCTGATTTTCCTTTTCCGCAAGAATGCCGGTATAAGAAAACGCTGAATGAAGCTACACATCGATTGGATTACGATCTCGCTCCTTTTCTTTTGCGGTTGCGCCCCGGCCCCTTCACGTCCGGCAGATCTCGGCGGCGTTCATATGCATGGATATGAAGCATGCGAACGGCAACATTCCTCTTGTCTAACCGGCGGGCGCATCCAGGATGGCTCTTCTGAGGCTCCCGGTACGGAGGCCGTCTTCGAAGGCACCTACTTAGACAGCACTTACGGATTCGCTTCCAGCTGCAATCAAGCGCTTCAACGTTGTTACGATCGCGAACGGATGCAGTCGGCCCCTTCGGCGACTCCGATACCGAATCCATAGCCGTATAAACGGAAGCTTCTAGTTCATCCGAATGACCGAACGGAACCGGACTTTCCCCGACATCATGTGCTCGTAAGCTTTTTGGGCCTGCTGCAGTGGAAACTCTTCGATCATCGGTTTGAGGTTGTGAAGCTTTGCGAACCTCATTGTATCCGTGGAATCTTGTCCTGAACCGGATGCCCATCCTTTTATGCTGCCATTCCGCATGATGAGATCGATAGCGCTCACCGAGATCGGTTCGAACGGCGCGGCCACAATGAGAAGTTGTCCGTCCAAGCCGAGTCCGGGGACGAGCGCCGAAATCGCGCCGGCATTCGGTGCTGTGGCCAGAATCACTTTCGCCCCGCCGACTTTGCCCAAGAGCTCGCCGATATTCTGCGAGGCGGCGTCTATGTATTGATGGGCTCCGAGCTCCTCCGACAGCTTCCGTTTGTCCGGCCCCCGAGAAACGGCTACGGTGTAGAAACCCATGGCTCGTGCAAACTGAACCCCCAAGTGCCCCAGGCC
>DATDPG010000096.1 GCA_035292885.1 Bdellovibrionota bacterium
CGCCAAGGCGGCATTCGACATTCAGTATCGGTTTCCGTTCGGCTGGCAGGAATTGGAAGGAATTCACAACCGAACCGATTACGATTTAAGCCGACACCAGGAATATTCCGGCAAAAACCTTCAATATTTCGACGAAGAGCGGAAGGAAAAATATCTCCCCTACATCATCGAGACTTCCGCCGGCTGCGATCGCACGGTTCTCTGCGTCCTTTGCGACGCATTCGCGGAGGAAGCCGAGCGAACCGTCATGCGTTTCGCCCCGTTTCTCGCCCCAGTACAAGTCGCGATTCTCCCGCTGGTGAAAAAAGACGGTCTTCCGGAAATCGCGCAACGGATTCTGGGCGACCTTCGGCCGCACTTCGCCGTCTTTTACGACGATTCCGGCTCGGTCGGACGACGGTACCGACGGCAGGATGAGATCGGCACACCCTACGCCGTCACGGTGGACAGCCAGACCAAAGAGGATGAGACCGTCACCGTCCGAGAACGGGACCGGATGACCCAAGAACGAATCAAGATTGCGGGGCTGCGCGACCACTTTTCAGGGCTGTTGGCCCCCCCTCTCTAACATGAAAGAGAACGACTCGCCTTACACGCTCGTGGCCCGTCTGGGCGAAGGAGGCATGGCGGAAGTCTTTAAGGCGCTCAAGCGCGGCCCGGACGGATTTGAAAAACCGGTCGCTCTCAAACGTATTCTTCCGCATTTGGCCGACGACGAATCTTTTATTCGGATGATGTCGGCGGAAGCGCGGATTCATGCGCATCTGGATCATCCAAATCTGGTCCAGATTCTCGATTTTTTCCGATGGGGAAGCTCGTATCTCATCGCTCTCGAATACGTCCCCGGAAAAAATCTCCGCCAAATGATGCACGATGCTCGAAAGCGGGAAACCGCCCTCCCCTGGCAGGGGGCCGTTCAGATCCTTACGGATATTCTGGCGGGGCTCGATTTCGCGCACAAGAAACAGGGGCCGGAAGGTCCGCTCGGCGTCGTCCACCGAGACGTAAATCCGCAGAACATTCTGATTTCCTACGAGGGGTTGGTGAAATTGTCCGATTTCGGCATCGCCTGGGCCAACGTGGAGCGCGAAATCACCGCTTCAGGAGTCTTGAAGGGAAAGCAGCGGTATCTTTCTCCCGAGCAACTGGAGAGCAAGCCGGTCGATTTTCGCGCCGACCTCTTCTCCGCCAGCATGGTTCTTTACGAACTCCTCTGTGAGCGCCATCCCTTCGACACCGGTAACGATTTTGAAACGATGAAACGGATCGTCAAAGGAGAGTTCGAACCATCCAGCCAGCTTCGAGCCGATGTTCCGCAAGCGATTCATGACGCGATCTCGCGCTGCCTTCGTCCAAAACCACAGGATCGTTTCACGGACGCGGCGGAATTTCGTCAGGCATTGTTTGCGGCTCAGGATCCCGCATGGCTCGGCTCAGGCTCTCGTCTCCTTTCCCAATGGATCGACCGCGTTTACCCGACCGCCGCCGACCGAGTGGAACCGACAATGGATCGCACCCCGATTCTGTCCCGACAGGGTACGCCTCTTCCCTTTACGATTCAGCCGACGGCGTCCGTGATCTCTCAAGTCTCCGGCCTGTCGCGAGCGGGCGTCACGAAAATTTTTACCTCCGGGCACTGGATCGCCTGGGTCCTCTTGGGAGGACTGGCCATAGCCGGGTCCTATGCGGCCTGGGAGTGGGGGCCTTTTACGGGAGAAACGCCCGGCGCAACGCCGACGAAGCCGACGACGGGCGCGGTTCCAACCGTCAAGGGAACCGCCCTTCCCAACGAAGTTATGCCAGCATCGACACCTGCCGAAGCTGGAGCTCCCACCGCCGCTCCTTCTCCTCAACCAACTCCCGCGCACAGAGCCCACGCGACTTCCGCACTCCCCTCACGCAGACCCACGCCGACGCCAAAACGTTCTGCCCGACTTTCCTTCGGGAATCTCGCCGTGGACGGCCCCCTCGGATCCAAGGTGTACATCAACGGCCGGCTCGTCGGCGCCATTCCGCT
>DATDPG010000097.1 GCA_035292885.1 Bdellovibrionota bacterium
CCCTCCCGCCGTGCCGCCCGGCGAACCGCCGATAAACATCAGTAGCATCAGAACCATGAGACTGGCGGGCTGCATGGCGGAGATGGGAACGGAGTGGAACCCCGCGGTTCGGGAAGTCACGGACGTGAATAATGCCGCCAACATGCGTTCGGGCGCGTCGAGGGAGAGAAAGGCTCCCGACGACTCCAAAGCACTGAAGGCGGCGGCCCCGAAAATGACGAGCAACACACTGGCCTTTAGGGCGACACGAGCGCCTAAAAGAAGACGGATCTCATGAACGATTCTCCATTTGACCCGCGTCCACTTTCCGAGAAGGGCCCAAAGTACGGGGAATCCGAGCCCGCCGGCGGAGACCAACAGCAGGATCACGGTTTGTACGGCGGCATCCCGCCTAAAACTCTCCAGGTTGTCCGGAAAAAGGGAAAACCCCGCGTTCGCGAAGGCGGAGATGGAATGAAAGATGGAAACAAAAATCGCGCTGTCTCCTCGTAATCGAGCATCGCCGGATAACAAAAAATAGAGGGCCGCCGCGCCGACGGTCTCCAAGACCAGCGTAACGATCGCTATGGTCCAAACGGTTCGGTGGAGATCGCGAAGGCTGTTGGCTCCCAGTACGGTGAGCAGGCGTTGCTCCGGAACCAAACTTCCCTCCTTGCTCAAAAAAAAGGCCATCGCCGCCACGGTCATGATTCCTATGGCGCCGAACTGGATCGCCGCGAGAATCACGACCTGTCCGAAGACCGAATACGTGGTCGAAATATCGGCGACGGTCAGTCCGGTGACACACACCGCACTTGTGGCCGTGAAGAGGGCGTTGACGAAGGAAACGTCCTCGATCCTCTGCAAGGAAACGGGAAGCATGAGAAGCATCGCGCCGATCGCGATGAGGAGCGCGAAGCTCCCCGACAAAACGGCCGCCGGGCGCCGCCAGATGGTTTTGAAAAAGAGGAAGGCGCGGGCGGTCAGCCGGCCGAGAAGCCAGGAAAGAGTCAGGGTAGCCAAGAATATGAGATCAAATGCATACGCGCCCGGCGTCTTTCCCAGTCCGATGATCGCCTCCTTTGACTGGAAATCACGCCCAAAGGCCCAGGCCCGTGCGAGAAAGAATAGAAACGCGATGGACAGGAGAGCGAGTCGGGTTATGCGCGTGTACCGGTCTCCCGTGACGTATTGCACGGGCGAGCGAAATTGCCGGAAGAGGGCATAGCCCATCAGCGCAAGCACGGGAAGCGCGGTGATCCAGGTGGGATGGATTAGGTCCGCAAGATACGCGGCTGCTCCTGCGGCGATGGCCCAGTATTTCTTCGGAAGGTCCCCGATCGGACGTTTCATGTGGGCAGCTGATCCAATTCCGGCGTATCAAAGTCGGGCGGAGGGAGGCGCAAAAGAAAGCTGGGCGCCAACGTAGTGACCAGCGCGTAAACGATCAGGGCCCCGTATAGGACCGGTGAAATCGAAAAACGTGTCCGAAGGATCTGAGCCAGAACAAGGGTAAACACCAGCGTCGGAACGATGGACATCGATACGCGCATTCCGTGAAGCATCGACTCCTTTAAGGCCAGTTTGCGGTGAAGGGCCACCCACAAAATCCTCGCCGGAATCAAGACGAAGAGAAACAGAATACCCAGACCCAGTGCACCGAGGCCGACATCCTCCTTTTGCAATTCCAGCCCGGCACCGAAGAAATAGAAGGGAATGAAAAACGAGGCGAACACCTCCACGGCGTGAAGCATCTGTTCGGATGCGACCGCCGGCAGGAACTCCCTGTACCGGCGGGCGGCCAGTCCCACCACAAACGCGCCCACGAGATAATAGACGCCCAGCTTTCGAGTGATGAACGCACAGAGAATGGCCATCATGAGCAGGAATGCGAATTCGGATTTGGGGGCGAAGGGCGCGATCCGCTGGGCAAAAAATCGAAATAGACTGGGAAGGGCAAAAACCATGGCCGCAAGTATCAAAAGTGAAGCCGAAAACTGGCCCCATGTCGTAGACTGCAAGGTCACAAATAAGACGATCAATGCCACCATTTCCGTGGCGATCGCCTTGCTTTTCACCCAGAAAGGTTCGTTCCCTTGAAGCCCCATCATCGGCAGGGAGTCAAGAATGAACCCCGTGGATGGAGTGAGGAGAGCGAGCGCCACGATGATCGCAGGCCGAAGATTCAGACCGAGGAACGCTTGACCCAGCGCTGTCAGAACAGCCACGCCGAGAAGGAACAGGATCAAGTGTTGAAGCACCACTTTGAAGCCCGTGCGCAGTTCCCCAAAATCCACTTCCAATCCGGCAAATAGAAATAGAGACACAATCCCCAGAAGGGACAGGAATCGAATGGTTGCGTCCATCTGAAACCATCCGAATCCCGCTCCAAAAATGCTCCCAAGGAGAAAGCATGTAACCGCCGTGGGAACACGAAAGCGCTGAAGAACTCTCGGGATGACAAACAGGCCGAATAAAACCGTCACATATAGGAGTTCGGGAGAAGAGGGGGATGAAGCGGACATGAACTCCCTATCTTACCGGCGACCCTTAAGATTTCTGCCTTGCGGAGACGAAGCTTTTCGAATGGCCCGCAGTTGAAGATTGGTCGTTCTCTTAACCCTTCCCTGGCTTTTACGGGTCGATTTTCGGGAAGGTTTTCCCGAGCGGGAATCCTCCAATCGTGCGCCCCCCTTCAACGCCGCCCGGTTAGAACGATTTCTTGCGGCGGTGGAGTCGCCTCCCGCCTTTCGATTTGTGGCGCTTACTCCGGGAAGGGAGGTGTCCACCGGAACATCACGCCTTGCCTTTCGGGGTTTCGGAGGTCGGGGTGGTTTGGATGTGCGCTCCGCGTTGAATCTGAACTGCTGTGCTCTTGTAGCCAACTCGTTACCTCCTACATTCTTCGATCACGGTTATTCGGGGTTTCATAGCACAAGAAACGTAAACAACCGACATTTCCAAAGTAGGTGCGGCGACGCTTCAAATGGCGCTCTCAGTGTGTAGGTAATTGAACCCTACATCTTGGTATAGACTCGGAATCTCCTGTGAATCGAGCCCTGTGGGACTCGAAGCCGGTGCGTCGATGACCATAATATTATTGTAACGTGGGGTTCTACTTGGCTAGCTATGGCGCTCCCCACTTGTAGCTAATTGAACCCTACATCTATGGTCGTTCGGAGCGACTACGACCCCAATTTTTTACTTTCCTTACTTCTTGGTAGGTAATTCTTCTTTAATACGACCTTCCGACCGCTTTCAACTTCGAGCTTTTTGCGAGCGTCACCCGCAATTTTTCCGCCCTTTTGAGCGGCCAGTCTATTTTCACCAAAGCCCTGTGCATCACGGTTTCGGGTAATTTCAGTCGTCGCAGCTTCTCCTAGCATAGAGAAAATCAGCTCCAAGTCCGTCATGTGATCCCTTAAGTTTTCGCGTTTGAGTCCTTTGTGTCCCTTGTATTCACTGGGAGTCATTCCAAAAGTAGCCTTGGAGATCTCCGCTGTTAGGATCGAAAATTCCCGGTCTTCCTTTACACCTCTTTTTTGCCATTCGTCAGTGAGCTCTTCACGGATGGCAATCCCACGCATTCTCTTTTCAATCCAATCATCCGGGTAGTCTTTGGCTTTGTAGAGCGCGCGAGTTCGTTTTGTAGCCAATTCAGGGTCTTCAATTTCCTGGACCCTTTCATAACCCACCCGCGCCAACCACCGTTTGAAAGGTTCGGCTTTGGGAGAGGGAATGGATTGGACGATGCGGAAAAGAGTCTCAGCGTTGGCCGTGTCGGTCTCGTATTTTTTCCCATCCGATGATTCCAATTTCAGTTGTACGATTTTTTCGTACAACTGGGAAAACCCTTCTTCTTCCAAGAGCTTACGCTTGAGATCTGACCAGTAGCGGCGGGGGTTATCGCTATCCGTTAATGCTCCGACAATATCGATAACGGAAAAGAACCATTCGTTGGCATGAAGACTCCGGCGAATGTTTTTTCCCTTGAAAACAACCAATTTATTCTCGTCCGCCATTTGAAAAGCTTGGGGATCTTACAACCCTCAATTGCATCAAGCGACTTTTTTGAAAACCTCCTAAAGGAATAATTTTCCAAGTGCGCTTCTTGGTATTTCCTTTTCGCTGGGGGATAAGAAGGTGCCCTTCAATGTCCCCCTGGATTGAAAACGAACCGCTCGGTTTGTTCTCGCCGAGCGCTGAGGTCAGTTGGCCGAGACAAGTGCCAAAAAGTCTAACGCGTTTTGGTTGTACGATCTTGAATGAAGAGGCTGTTACCTATGTGCAGTTCGCGTAACGTTCATCGTTAAATACACCTTCGACGCAGGTGTTCACTCCGCAATCAAATTCACTGATGCGGTAGTCTTTTCGGCACGACACTATGGTGTTGTCTTCGCAGAATTCACAGTATGAAATGGAATCGGGACACCTATCCTGGCAATTGGCATCTTCCAGCGACGCGAGTGCGCAGAAACCGTCGGAAACACAAAAACCGGCACCGCAGTCCTCTTCCTCAATGCGGTACCCACCAGTACAGGTAACAATAACGCTCGAATCACATACATGTGAGTAGGAGTTCGAATCACAAAGAGGATCGGGCGAGTCGGAAAAACTGCAGACAGCCGAACCACCCGTAACCTTACAGAATTTCTCTCCGCAATCTTCCTTTGACCAAATATTGTAATCATACCAGTCGTCGTTGGCGCTGACGCAAGAATACGCTGTTGAGCCTTCGCATTTTGCTTCTCCAAGGGAACACTCACTATCGGGACCAGACATGCAGGCGTTCATCGCCACCACGAAAGGTATCAATAAAAGAGCCGTCTTCTTACGTTCGACTATCATAATGGGTAATATAGCAAGCCTTGTACCAAGCAGATTCGAGCCCGGGAATATGTCAGGACGCCCAAACCTGACACGTACACCAGCCGTTATTGACACTTCTATGGTGATACGAAGGGAAAACCTGAACTCCCACGACAATGCTAGCATTTAAAGTTTCATCTTAGCACGTCTGCCATTCCACCACTTTTTCCATCAAAGGGCGCGATCGTTTAACAGCCTCTTTACGACATACATTGCACAAGGGTGTTACCGGGGGGGGGGGCCACGACCCTCAAAAAATATTTCCAAAGGATTCATGGCACCTTTCAGTGGGGAGTCGAACCTGTGTGGGGTCATGTAGAGGGGTTCTACTTAGCTACACTTGGCGGTCCCAACGGGAATCGAACCCGTGTTTGAGCCTTGAGAGGGCTCCGTCCTAACCCCTAGACGATGGGACCGTTAAGCTTCTTCAGAATATGAAGTGGCGGTTGAATCACACAGATCTTCTTATTGTCAACTCCGTTTGACGAGTTTCTTCGCGAGTGTTATGGACAACGTCCTGTGGCAGGATTTCGTGCCTTCATATCCTGTTCGCTCGTGGTTCTGAGCGTGGCCATCGCGAATACAGCAAATGCTCAAATAAACGTTTTTCCAATTTCTTCGACAAGTAACGAAGCAGTACAAAGAATCGGTATAGGAATTCTTACTCTATTTCAGAATATTGAAGCATCTGTCGGAGACATTACGTCAGATCTTACGGCTCATGTCGATCAGGGAGAGTGTCCTTGCGCGCTCGCCGTGAAATGGAAAGTACCGACCTCTGACATTGAGAATACGTCTCTCTTGATTACGCTGAACAGTGCCTCCTCCCGAATAGAAGAGCTTTCGGTTGTTTGCGACGGCACGCTTCCCGGGGAAGAGGTGTCGATCCATTACGCAGCGGGGGGACTTGATTCAGCGACAAAGTTGGTCCATGGCGAGCCGGTCATTTCATTGGACAACAAAGAGGTTGCGAAGCTTATCCAATCGCTCGTTTCCTGGTTCGCAAATAATGAAATCGAAACCGCTCGTTTTTCGTCCGAGTAAATCGTTTTAGAAACTTTACCGTGTTTCCTGCGGTTGACATCCCGGGCTGATTCCGCGAAAACAGTCGGCTGTTCCGGGCTCGTCTAATGGTAGGACAGCAGGCTCTGGACCTGCCTATCGAGGTTCGAATCCTTGGCCCGGAGCCAAATTAAAAAGGCCGGCTTTACCGGCCTTTTTAATTTGGCCTGGGGTCCGGTGAGGGCGTCGTCAACGCGAGGCAAGCCGCGGTGAAAGTGGAAACACGCTCGAATCAAACTGGGACGCCGGGTTTTCGAGGCATTGGGATGAAAGAGGAAGGCGTGGCCGAGTGTGAGCGTCATTCGAATCCTTGGCCCGGAGCCAGCCGAGCGGATTTGCCGGAGCAATCCCGCCAGGCTGGCGCCTTTTAAATGAGGTTCAGGAGTTACTTCGCGGCGCTTCTTTCGTTCATCGTCGCGATCATTTTTTCGGTTTTCTCGGCGTCCTGAATCATCAGGGCGGCCATTTCGCGCTCGAGCTTTGCCCGTTTCATCATGACCTCACCAGCCTTCGGATCGGCCGTCGACATATCGTGAGGAGCCGGCTTCATCTTTGCGCTTTTTTCCATGTCATTAATAATTCTCGACATTTGATTGGCTACCTTCCGATGATCGGCTGCGAGCTTTTTCAAATGGGAACCTTCGGCCTTGGCGTTTTTGTCCGTGCTTGTTGCCATCCAGTTGGCGTGCATTTCAAAACCATCGGCCACGGCCGTCATCAATTCCTCGAACTTCGTTGGAAGCGGAATCAAGGACTGGATCATTTCGCCGCAGTTCTCCATTTTCGTTGTGGTCATTGTTTTTGTCGCCGGCTGTTCTTCGGCCGAAGCAACACCAACCAATGCCAACACCAGAAATGTACTCGCTATAATTTTCATTCTTCAGCTCCTTTATGGAAAAGATTGTAAAAAGCGAAATTTGATATTTTAGACTTTTCCCGGCAAATAGCCAGCTGGCGCTGCAATAAGCGTTACCGCGACGCAGGAGTCAGGACGCTTTTTGCGTCCCCAGCACTCATTTTCTTCTGGAAAAACGTTCTAACTTCGGCCCAAATGGGGTGCGACCTTCGCTGGTCCTTTTGCCGCCAGGCATCATGGCTATTTCTAAGTTTTGAGACTTTCCTACGGGTGTGTTAGGAGCAGACACATGATTGATCATATCTGCATACGCGTCACGAACTACGGCAAGACGAAAGCATTCTACGAGAAAGCCCTGAAACCCTTGGGACTCAAGCTCAACGAAGAGTACGAGGGAACGATGGGGGGCTTCGGAGCGGACGGAAAATCCTTTTTGTGGGTCATCCAAGGGGAACCGTTGACCCGCGCGACTCATGTGGCGTTCACCAGCCGGGACCGCAAAGGCGTGGATCAATTCTATGCCGCGGCGATAGCGGCGGGAGGAAAAGACAACGGGAAGCCGGGCCCACGTCCTCAGTACAGCGAAAATTATTACGGAGCGTTCGTCTTGGATCCTGACGGCAATAATATCGAAGCGGTGTGCCATAAGGCGAAATAACGCGAGACCGGTCTCCTAGTGGCACGGAACGAAAAAAGGCGCGCGGCTAGGGTCCCGGTGTCGATGAACGTCGAAGGCTTTGCCGGGTCAAATACGCTCGGTTTTGGTTACGCCCAAAACATTTCGGAGTCCGGCCTTTCGGTCGACGCCCAGGCCCTGGAAGATAGGCGGCCGTTACCGGGCGTGGGTTCCAAAATCCGAATGCGATTCAAAATTCCGAATGCGGACGTGGTGGTCACCGCTCAGGGGAAAGTCGTGCGCGTCGATCTGGGAGCGACGTCACCTTTATTTGCTCTGGAATTTGTGGAAATGGAACCGGACTTTCGTGAAGCGATACGCCGATACGTTGAAGGCGTTTCCAAAATTCGGTGAACTGACATAGGTGACAATACATTTACGGTGAAAAAATTATCCACAGGTGTGGATAAATAATCATTCCTAAGCTGGATTCGATTCTTTCAGATTGAGAAGGTGAAAGCCTGACGTAAGTCACTGAATTTATACAACGGTTGGGAGTGATTAAAAAAGAGGCAATTTGTTCGACCCCTTGTTGGAATGGGGGTTGAGGTGAAAATGAGAGAGATCGCCCACCAGTTTTCCCCAGAACCTGTGGATAATCTCTCGAACGCTCGGTTCAACGTTTTCATGCCTACAACACCAGCGGGCAGACCACGTATTCACATTCACCGAAGGGCCGCTTTTTCATTTGATCGCTCTTTTTCATTTTCGTTCTCCCGTTCTCCCCTCGGTCTGACGTAAGAGCATCGACCGTGCCACGGAACGTGAACTCATTTTATCAAGCAATCTCAATGGCTTAAAAACAAAAGGCCGATTTGCTATCGGAAACGAGTCTTGAATTTGGTCCCTTTTAGAAACTGAACTGGTGTCGTTTCGGCCCTTGTTCTTTACTGACGAAGGCTTTTGGTTTACCAATCGCCGCTCGAAAATTCCTCATGGCGGCCATTCTCTACAACGGTTTCATTGTACTGGTGATCTGGATGGCCGCATGGTTTGCCGGATGGCGGCGTGATAACGGGCAATCCGTTCGCTTGATCATCAGTTTCTCGGCCGGGATATTTTTGGGAGTCTGTTTTCTCCATATGATTCCGGAATCGGCCCACCTTCTGGGAGACAAGGTCGGTCTCTTTGTCCTGGTCGGCTATCTGACGCTTTATCTTCTGGAGCGCTTCATCATGGTGCATCCGTGCGAAGAGGACGCCTGCGATTACCATCGGGTCGGTCTGGCGGCTTTCTTCGGACTTTCGTTGCATTCGTTGATCAACGGCCTGGCGCTCGGCTCGTCTCTGTTGATTCCGGGGCTCGGATTTGCCGTTTTCTTCGCCACGTTGGCTCACAAAGGACCGGAATCGTTTTCGTTGACCAGCCTTCTGATCCTCGGCCACCGGAGCAAGGCGCAGGTCTTAACGTATCTCGCCGTTTTTTCCGTTATGGTGCCGATCGGAACGGTCATCGCTCTGGTTGGATTGGAGCCGTTCGGCCAGAAGGTGATCGGCGCCGCGGTCGCGGTTTCCGCGGGGATTTTCCTTCAAATCGCGACGGGAGATCTTCTGCCGGAAATGCATCACAGCGGGGGGCATAGATTCGCCGGGCTCTTCCTCTTTTTGCTGGGCATCGGCCTCGCGATGGCCGGACATTGGATCGGCGGATAGGAGAAAGGAAGATGGGAAAGCTGTTTAGCTTGGATTTCGAGATCGTTCCGCCGGAAAAAGCGGTGGTTTCCGTTATGGATCGGAGTTTCCTGTACGGCGACAGCGTGTATGAAGTTGTCCGGACGTACCGCGGCTCGGTTCCGTTTCTTCTG
The DNA here is from genome assembly GCA_035292885.1 of Bdellovibrionota bacterium. Classification (NCBI taxonomy): domain Bacteria; kingdom Pseudomonadati; phylum Bdellovibrionota; species Bdellovibrionota bacterium. Next base: position 9,247 of record DATDPG010000097.1, read on the forward strand.
GATCGCCACTTTCAACGACTTTGCCGGTCGGCCGAGCGGATTCGTTTAAAGGTCCCGTTTACGTTGGAAAAGCTTCGCGATCACATCAACCAATGCATCAGCAAGGCGTCGAATTCCGAGACGTATATCCGGATTGTCGTCAGCCGGGGCGAAGATATTCGGTTCGACTTGGCACCCGGCAACCATCTCCGGCCGCAACTGGTTCTCTTGGTGGACCAGATCAAAACCTTTCCAAAAAGCTTTTACGATCCGGGGATCCACGTCGCGTTGGTTTCCGTTCGACGAAATTTACGCGAGGCGCTCGATCCGAACATCAAGTCGGGAAACTACATGAACAACGTGCTGGCCCTCATGGAAGCCCGCGACCGTGGCGCGGACGATGCGGTGATGCTGAACGCCGATGGTTTTGTAACGGAAGGCACCACCAGCAACGTTTTTATCGTGCAGGGCGGGGTCGTGAAGACACCGAAAGCGGAAGCGGGGATTTTGGAAGGGATTTCGAGAGGTCTTCTCAAGGAAATCATGACCCAAGGCGGCATCCGGTTTGAAGAAGCGGACTTTAACGAAAAGGAATTCTTGGCGGCCGATGAAATTTTTCTCACCGGTACGGTGAAAGAATTAATGCCGGTCGCCCGAGTAAACGGCCAAGAGGTCGGGAAAGGCTCGCCAGGGCCGATGACCCATCGGCTCATGGAAGTCTGGCGAGAAGAAGTGGAACGTCGAACGCGCTAGTTTTTCGATTGATCCAACGTCCAATCAAACGTAGCGAAAGCGACCTGCGAGTATTTTTTGGGAATATGCTTGGCGTCCCCCTTGGGGAGCCGGCTTCGAATAAAAGTTAAGACGTCCGTATCCTTTGGGCCAAAATCATATTTGTACCAGTCGAAAATCGGTGAAAGCGTAACTTTCTTGGCGTCCTTTTCGATTCGGACATAGTTCGGATTTCGAATTGCCCGTTCCACCCCCTGGCTCAGATGGGTCTCGATCGTTTTAGCATCGTAGGGAACCGCAAGAAGGCGGGGGGAGCCCCGAACTCCCCACCAAAGAATGAAGTGTACGCGGGGGTCCTGAAACAACGGGCGAATGACGCCGCTCTCGAGGTCGATCAACGTGCGCGGAGCCCCCACGATTTCACAGGTCAAGCGATCGCGGAATCCTTGAATCTTCATGACGTCGTCGATCGGCAGGTGATCGCTGATCAATTTCATGACGCATACGTTGTGAGCGTTCACCCAAAACGCCAGTTGCTCGTTCTTTTCCGCGGCGCCCGGCTGGGCGTTTTTGAGCCACGCCATGGTTTCATCGAGCCACTTTTTTTCGGCGGAGCCGAATTTGTTCCATCGCACGCCATCCTCCGCAGCGATGGCGTGGAGCAGCTTGGCGTATGAAGCCGAACCGTCCTGCTCCAATGCTTGCGCGCTCAACGAGAATAGAGTCAGGAACACCGTACCAAAGGGAATAAGTCTCATAGGGGAGGATTGTAAGGACTCTTTCGTCATTTTTGATAGGATTTTCTCTCCGTGAGCCAAGGAAAGCCAAAAGCGGCGTTTTTGATTCTTGAAGGGCGAGATGCCGGGCGCGTCATTTCGGTGAAAAAGCTTCCGTTCACGATTGGGCGCCTTCTGGACAACGATTTGGTATTGGCCGATGAGCAGGTGTCGCGTCAGCACGCCAGGCTGGAGATGGAATCGGGGGGGCTGATTTTGGCCGATCTCCGTAGCCGGAACGGACTCTTCGTGAACGACCGCCGAATCGAACGGACGCTTTTGAGTGTAGGGGACCGCGTTCGAATCGGATCAACCGTCCTGGTTTTTCAGACCGACGCCAGCAAGGCTCGCGAGATTATGGCCGAATCGATTCCCGATTCTCCCGCTTTCGCTTTGGAAGAGGAGAATGAAATCAGCCATGAAGAGCCGACGTCGGTTCGGCACCTGTCCGGATTGGGAGCGATCGAGAGTCAGACTTTCCAAAAAGCGGCCTCACAGGCCGCAAAGCTGTTTTTCACCGCGCTCCCTCCTCAGGATGTCGCCTCCCAGCTGGTGGACATTTTGTTCCAGGCGTTTTCTCCGGATCGCGTGGAAGTGCTGTGGTCGGCCGGAGAACAACTGTCCATCGCTCGTTCGCGGAAGGAAGGAAAGCGATGTCCCTCGTTCCAAATGCCCGACGAGATGCTGAAAAAAGCGGGTCGCGGAGCGATTGCGGTGCGGGCCGCCGTTCCGAGTCCATTGAGGAAAAGTGCGGAGGAACGATCCGTGCTGCTTGCGCCGCTGATGGCGGACGGCGAAGTCAAAGGATGGCTTTACGGGGATCGTTCGCTCGAACAGACGCCGTTTGAGGGGAGAGATCTTGAAACCTTTCAGACCATGGCGTGGCTTGCGAGCGGCGTCATGGAACGAAGCACGGTCCTCAAAGAAAACCGGAAGCTCAAAGAATCGATCTCGCTGATGGAGAAGCATCTTTCACCCGAGGTCGTCCGAATGCTTTCGGCCAAAGGGATCAGCATCGACGAGAGCGCTCTCGCCGTGGACGAACGCGAAGTCACCGTGCTTTTTTCGGACATTCAGGGGTTTACGCCGCTTTCGGAACGCCTCAAACCGAACGAACTCGCGCAGTTGTTGAACGAATATTTTCAGCGGATGGTCGATGTCATTATGGTCCACCATGGGACGCTCAATAAATTTATCGGCGACGCCATCATGGCGCTTTTCGGTGCCCCTGAAAGTCACGGCAACGACGCCGCCAACGCGGTTCAAGCGGGATTTGCGATGATCGAAACGCTCAAGCGTTTCTGGGAAAAGATCGACGAGAGGAAGCGTTTTAACATCCGTGTGGGAATCAATACCGGCCGCGTTGTGGCCGGAAACATCGGATCGGAAAAGAAAATGGAGTACACCGTTTTAGGCGATGCGGTGAACGTCGCATCCCGATTGGAGGGGGTCTCCCCTCCGAACGTCGTGACGATCGGGTCACGCACGGCGGAACTGGTGGAAGGACTCTTTAGGCTCGAAAAGGTCTCCGGTGTGAAAGTTAAAGGGAAGTCCGGCGAGATGGAAGTGTTCCGCGTCCTGGGCCCCGCTACGCCATAGCCGCTAGGACCTTAATGATATCGCGAGCGGTGGAGGGACGCCCCGCTTTGTCTTTTGAAAGGCAGGACATCACCACGTCGGTAATCGCGCCGGGAACCCCCTCGGCCTGCGGCGCCAAGGGCGGGGGCGGCGTGTGAAGATGGGCGTACATGATGTCCCCTTTGAAAAAGGGCGGCGTTCCGGCGAGCATTTCGTAAAAGAGAACCCCCATCGAGTAAATGTCCGTTCGCTGATCGATGTCTTTGCCCAGGACCTGCTCGGGCGACATATACAGGGGGGTTCCGCGCAGCATCGTTTTATCGATCGACATTTCTTGAAGAACTTTGGCGAGGCCGAAATCCATCAGTTTTACGGATCGATTCGGCAACAGCAAAATGTTGGAAGGTTTGATGTCGCGATGAATGACCTTCTGCTCGTGGGCGTATCCGATCACGTCGCAGAGCGCCTTCGCGATATGGAGGAAGTTCGGGAGGTCGACTTTCTTCACCTGTTTTAAGACCTGCTGAAGCGTTTTTCCCTGGAGGAACTCCATGGCGATGAAGTAGCTGCCGTTCTCCTGGCCTACATCGTAAACGGTGACGATGTTGGGATGATTGAGCTTCGCGGCGGTCTGGGCCTCCTTGAGAAGGCTTTCCAACGCTTGAGGGTCGTCCTTTAACGTATGCGGTAAGGTTTTAAAGGCGACGATTCGATCGAGCATTTTGTCCTTCGCCTTGTAGACGATGCCCATCGCGCCTCTTCCGAGTTCTTCGATAATCTCGTAACGGGTCTCTCGCTGCGGCGTTTCGCCGGAAATGGTTTCAGAGGCAGTCGCCGAAGGTGCGCGCGATTTCCGGGCCTCGACCTTTTGCTTCAACTCGCCGACTTTCACGCTGACGTCCTTGTAGTGAAAATCGCGCTTTAAAAGCTCGTCGAAAACATCCAAAGCCGAAGAGTATTCACCCTTCCTCTCCAAGAGCATTCCGTACGCGTAGGAACTATCCAAATCGAACTCGACGGCGGTCGACTCTTTCGCTTCCGTAAACGTTTTCAGAGCCAGATCGTCCATTCCCTTTTCGACGAAGATTTGGCCGAGAAGAAGCCGCGTTCGCGGATAGTCCGTGTGATACGATGGAACTTTCTGGCAAAGCGCGATGGCTTCGTCCACGAGGCCTTGTTGTTGATAGAGCTGGGCCCCTTCGTAAAATCGTTCATCGCGTACCATCAGCTCAATGACCTTGTCCATCTCTCCGAGATCTCGATAGGTGGAAATCGCCTGCTCGTTCAGACCCCCTTTTTCGAACGCCATCGCCGCTTTTTTCATGTCCCCGGCGCGCATGAACAGGTCTCCGGCCAGGGAATAATTTCCGTCTTTTACATAGAGGAGCGCGGCCTTGGAGAAATCCTCGAGAGATTCGTAAATCTCTGCGGCTTCAACCCAACATTCGGCGTGGACGAACGCCTGCGCCGCTTCGATCTTCTGGCCTTTCTGCAAATAGACATGCGCGATCGCGGTTTGGGCCTTCTTCTTATCTCCCATCTTCTCGTAGATCTTGGCGAGGAGCGCGTGGTTGTTGCTGTTTTCCAGGTATTTCGCGGCCTTTGGAAATTCACCCGCTTGGTAACAATGGAGTCCGTAGAGATAGTTGGCCTTCTCCATGTTCCCCATGCCCGAATAAATTTCGGCCGCTTTGATGAACTCGCGCGCTTTCACCAGCTCCTCGGCCGCCGCTTCCAGATTACCCTCGGACATCATGGCCTGGGCGCGCACTTCCGTCGCCCGATCCGCCGCGCCGGCCTTCTCATACAAACGCGCGGCGTCTTCGCTCCTCCCCTGTTCCTCGAATTGCTGGGCGACTTCCGTGAGTTCCCTCCCCCCAATGGCCGCTTGTTCGGCCTCGTCCGCCGTCTGCAAATCGATGTTCACCACTTTGTCGTCCAGCGTATAGATGTCGACCGCCTGTTCGACGGTCCGTCCTCCGTGCGTAACGCGGATCTTGTGTTTGCCCTGCTTGAGATACACGAAGGCCCCCGTCGCTCCGCGCGAGAACTTTACTTCCGGATCTCCTTCCACCCGGATTTCCGCGCCGTTGATGTCTTCTTCCCCTTTACGAACGAAGACGGTGACGAACGCCTCTTCTTTTTCCAGTTGAAAGACGATTTCGTTGGTCCTGTCTTTTTCGATGAGGACCCGCTGCACCATGAAATAGTTGCCAATCGTGGATTTCGTCACTTTGGTGTCTTCGATCGTTCCGTAGAGATAGCAGTAATAGGAGCTGGCGGGGACCTTTTCGAACAGCGTGGTCCGTCCGACCATCTTTCGAACCCAGGTTCCTTTCTGCTGCAAAAGCTGTTTGTATTTTCTTTTGTTGTACCGGGCCTGGTCTTTTACGAGGATGACGCGCGAGTCGCGCTCCTTCTCCTGTTTCTTCGAAAGTTTCAGCGTGAGGAAACTTTCCAGCTTGGGATCGTAATTGATCACGACCCGCAGGTGACCCTTGCCGCGTACCCTCGATTGGTAGACGGTCACGTACAGAAGTGGCGTCAACAATAGGGCCAAGGCGGCGGCGCTGTACAAAACCGCCAAAATGTTGAATCGGAGAATCTCCGTTCGTGGATAGGCCACGCGCGGAAGCGCCGCTCGATTGGGAACGTTGTAGCGCATTCGGTCCGGCACCGAATAGAGGGAGACATCAATGGCCACCTCCGCCACCTGGTCTTGGGGAAACACGCCGGTGATTTCATATCCAATAATACCGTCCAGGGAGTTGGCGGCGGCGGCGTCGCGCGCCAAGCCGTCTACGGTAAAAACGTCCTTTTTCATGGTCCCCGCCGTGAAGCCTTTGAGGCGTTCCACGGGGACGACACGGTACTGTGCCAACATGGCGAACTCGAGATCGCGTCGGATTCGGCCTTCGTTCAGCGTGTAAAAGCGGAATAAATCGGCGATACGCCCGGCCAGGGACCTGTTTTCCTGAACCCGCACGACCGTGACTTGGTTGATCGTGGCATTTCCGGTGGCGACGGGCACCACTTTCGGAAACATCAGGCAGATCTGAAGCAGCTCTTTGGAGGTCATGCCGGCGAGAAGGGAAGTCCCCTCGCGGACGAAGACGTTATCCGTGGCGTCGATCGCATAGACTTTTTGAATCAGATCGAGCGCCTGGTCCCGTTTCCCCAGTTTGAGATAACATCGGGCCAGCGCTTCATACGCTTCTTGATAGTCGGGATTGAGCTCCGTGGCTCGGAGGTACTCCTCTTCGGCGTGCGCGTAATCTTCACCCGTAAAGAAGGCGTCGCCCAATTCCATATGCGCGCGGGCCTCCCGGGGGTGGGCTTGAGTGATTTTTTGAAGAAGCGTGATGGCGGACCCGACCCGGCGATCCAACATGTACGCTTGGGCCAAGCGGTACTGAATATCCGCGTCTCCCGGGCGGAGTCGAGCCGCGTTCTCAAGGTGCCTGATCGCTTCGGTGCGCTGTTCCCTTTCTTCGAGGAGCAAAATGCCGAGGTAGAGGTTGGCTTCGTAGTTCTCGGCGTTGAGGTTGTAAGCCTTGCGAAGTTTCTGAATCGCCTCGCCCGGCTGGCGGCTCAAGAAATAGGCGTATCCCAAACGGGAATAAATGCCGTCGTTCTCTGGCGCCAGAATGAGAGCTTTGGTCAAGGTCGTGATCGCCAATTCGAGTTCGCCGCTCGTAATAAAGAGTTCGGCTTCACGCTGCATGGCCTGAACCGACGGTGCCAACTGGCCGGCGCGTGCGTAGTACCGCTGGGCGCTCTGAAGTTTGGCCGCCCGTTGAGCCAGCTCTCCGGCGGTTTGATACGCTTCCGCCGCATCTTTCGTCTGGCGCCGGGCGGCGTAAAGGGAGCCCAACGACTCGTAGATTTCCGGTTCCGTCGCCCCGAGGTTTTTTGCCTGTTCATACGTGGCCAGCGCCTCGGCGCTATTACCCATCTCCTGATACGCGCGGGCCAAGCCGACGATCGCCGCCGCGTTCTTCGGATCGACCGTGGCCGCCTGTTTGTAGAACTGAACCGATTCGCCTGCTCTTCCCGTTTGCAGCAACAGGTCCGCTTTTCCCACCAATGCGGAAACCTCGGCAGGATTCTTCTTGAGAACTTCGTCAAAAAGGGCCATCGACTGGCTTGCGTCGCCCATAAAGGCGAGCGCCCGCCCTTTTTCGCTGGCGTTGGTCAGACGTTGGACCAGTGCGGGGGCCGACCGTTCAAGTTGAAACTGGGGCGCCCGAAACTGCCGGTCCAGCGCGCGCGCCTTGGCAAATCCTTCGATCGCCCCCAGAGAGTTCTTGTCACGAATGGCGGATTCAGCCTCGCCGAGTGCAACGACGGCTCCCATATCCTTGGTATGAACTTTGGTGATGGCCGCGCGCTGAACTTCTGTGATCGGAATTCGTAGAAGCTCCAACGCGGAGGCGAGCAATCGGTCCTGGACGACCTTGATTTCACCGTAGCTTCCGGCCACGTCGCGGCTTCCCAGGTTGTAGCCGGTTTGAACGTCGTAGGCTCGAAGGGTTACGGTGAAACGAGGCGAACCCTCGACAAAATAAGCGATGAGAACGACATCCGCCGCAATTCGAGATGCCAGGTTCGGAAGGTTGGACGCTGTTAATTGATTTTCGGGAATATCGAGCTCTTGAATCTCAAATTGACCGGTTTGACCGAGATCGCTTGTCAAGACCTGGCGAAGACCGCCCATGGCGAGAGGGTAACGAGCGTCGCCGCGAATCGGCGCGACCGCGACACGCAATGCCGCTTCCGCCGAAGAAACGGCAAAAAGTGAAAGGGCGCTCCAGCCCAGAACAAGCATCCATCTAGCGCTTTGCATGATTCTTCTTCGCCTATTCAACCGGCCATCATAATAGTATCGGGGTTGCGGGAAAGAGAAAGGTTCGCCACCAGGCCGCCCGCGGGTACGATATCCGGCGTGAACCGGCGAAACGACCAAGGTCCGCACGTCCGGCTTACGGCGCATTCCACCAGCAGTGGTTGAGCCGCTAAGTTGGGTCCGGTGGACCTGCACGACATTGTCGGCCGACTAGGCCAGCGAAAAGATCCGCGGCTTCTCGTAGGTCTGGAAACCTCCGACGACGCCGCCGTCTACCTATTGAATGACGACCTGGCTCTTGTGCAAACGGCGGATTTCATTACGCCGATCGTGGACGATCCGTTTCTCTTCGGCCAAATCGCCGCGGCTAATGCGTTGAGCGATATCTATGCAATGGGGGGGAAGCCGATCACGGCCTTAAATCTTTGCTGCTTTCCGCAGCAGGAGCTGGCGAAGGAGACTTTATCGGCGATTTTGGAGGGAGGACTCTCTAAGGTCGCGGAAGCGGGTGCGCTGGTGGTGGGAGGCCACACGGTTCGGGACAAAGAACTGAAATTCGGCCTCGCGGCCACAGGGGTCATTCATCCCAAAAACATTAAATCAAATCGGGGCGCTAAGCCGGGAGACGCGATTGTCCTCACAAAGCCGATCGGCACGGGCATCCTTTCGACGGCGCTAAAAAAGGAAAAGATCACGGAAACGGAGTTGAAGCCGGCCATCTCCGCCATGGCCGCGCTGAATCAAGAGGCGGCCGAAATCATGGTGCAGTTGAACGCCGGCGCCGCGACCGACATCACGGGGTTCGGCCTCGCCGTTCATCTCCTGAACGTAGCGAAATGGAGCGGTGTGGCTTCGGAAGTGCGGTTAAGCGAGGTTCCCTTGTTCGATCGAGTGAGGGAACTTTCCACCGAGGGAATAAAAACCGGAATCACGTTTGCGAACGAGCAGGCGGCTTTCGGGATGATTTCTTTTGATGAAAAAATCTCCCGCGAAGATCAGCTCCTCGTTTTCGATCCCCAGACTTCGGGAGGCTTGGCGATCTTTATCAATGAAAAGTTGGTGGCCTCTCTCCTGAAGCGCTTGGGAGACCGAGGAGTTCTCGCCCGCCGAATCGGCGGCGTCAGCGATGGAGACCCATTTCTCCGAGTAGTCGCTTAGTCCTCGTTTCGAGAGGAATAAGGGCAATAGGCACGTGTGCGCTGGAAATCGGCGTCATAATGCACCACCCAAGGAAGAAATACTCAAATAGATACAGCCGGTTAGGCAAGAGCCAACCCATTTCATCCGGGCGTGACCGTTGCACTAGTGCGTCTTCGTGTCGCGTTCGAGCTTCGCTTTTCCTTTTGTCCTCATCCTTGGTCAGGTCTCCGTCACTTTCGCCGGTGATTTTTCGGTTGCCACCGAATTTCCCGGAAATCCTTCCAATCAGATGCTCAATCGACCGGACCCAGCGGTCTTGTACGGACAAACGTCGTTGGATCAAGGACGCGTACTTCAAACCGATCGATTCGGATTTCAGGAACTGGGAAAGTTCAGCTTCGGACTCTCGGAACAAAGCCGCCTTTATGTCGTCGATACCGATTCACTTCCACAGCGGTTTTTGGGTTCTCCCACGACCCAAATGTTGGAACACCAAGTCGAACTTCGCCTGGAAGTCGACGCCGATCGCGGAACTCATTGGTTCACTCAGCTCAAATCGTTGTCCAGCCATCAGGGAATCGAGTCAATTGGAGGGACCGACGGTTGGGTCGATCGATATCGGGAATCGGCGTACTCGATTCTTCAGGGCTGGAAGCAGGAGCTGGGAAAAGGACTGTGGATAGAATTCGCCTTGGGCGCCGCCCGTTGCCAATCGCAAAGCTTGGGGACCGATGATGTCCACCCCATCGGCACGTTTCGATTGCGGAAGGATGCGGGCATCGTAAGCGTCACCGCTCGGGGGGGCCAAGATGTACGCGGTGGAAGTTCAGCAACCGGTATTTACGGCATGCAGATCGAGCAGTCCGGCGGTTTCGAAGGATCGGTTCAAATATCCGACCGGATCCGCTTTATTTTGGACTGCGTTTTGGCTCGCGCCGACGGGGCGTTTCGTCGGGAAAAAATCCTGGGCTCAGCGTATATTTTGACGGCGAGCGCAGATCTTGCGGTTCAGTGGAGTTCCCATCTTCAGACAAAGTTTGGTTTTTCGAATCGGCAGATGTTTTCCGAAGCCGATCTCATCCGAGGGGCGGCCGGGCCGATGGCTATGGTTTCGTTCTTGTACCGATTTTCTTAGATCAGTTCTAATAATCTGGATTAGGCCGCCGGCTTCTTCTCAGAAAGTTGCCGAATCGAACGCTGAAACTGGCGCTGCCGCCGATCGATGGAGAAAAGATAGGCGAGCGTGGCGATCCAAAAAACGAGATAAGCCGCGATCAAGTAAGAAAGATGATTCATACGTTCTCCGAATGTTGCAACCGGGCCGACGCCAACAGATTGCGATTTCGCTCCAGGCGGAAGCGGGCGACCATCAGCGAACTGAACAGTAGAACCATGGCGCAAAATGTAATGGCCAGTGTGGCTTGCATCTTAGGCGTCAGACCGCTGTTTTGAGAAGCCATGACGGAGGGGTGAATCCCCCGCCAAAGGCGAACGGAAAAGTGAATGATCGGCACGTCCAAGAAGGCGATGATGGCCACGATCGAAGTCACGGCGCGGCCTCGGGCCGAGCCTTCAAAATATCCGCGTAAAACCATGTAAGCCGCGTAGAGAAGCCACAAAAGGAGCGTGGTCGTGAGCCTCGGGTCCCAGTCCCACCAGGTGCCCCAGATCGGTTTGGCCCAAATGGGGCCGGTCAGCAGGACCACCGTACAAAAGAAAAAACCGACCTCGGCGGCGGAGACGACGAGTTCGTCCCAGTGGAGTTTTTTCTCCAGGAGGTAAAAAAGTCCCCCCAGGAAAGCGAGAAAGAAACCGATGTACATCGTGATGGCGCAGGCGACGTGGACGTAAAAGATTTTTTGAACCATCCCTTGTGTCGCCTCTTCGGGAGCGTAAAAAAAGATCGTCCCGAAAGCGGTTAAAAGGGCCAGGCTCGTGACGGCGTTTAATTTCACGACGGATCTTCTACCACAAAATCAAATAGAAGGGCGGAGGCGGTGAGAAAGATCAGGTCGAATCCCACCATGAGAGGGATTTCTTTCGGCGTTACGCCGGCAAAGACCTCGCCTGTGGCTTTTACGGCCGCAATCAATAACGGAATAACCACCGGGTAAAACACGACGGGCAGAAGCAATTCTTTGAGGCGAGCGTGCGTAAGAAGAGAGGCGAAGAGGGTTCCCACGGCGGCGTAACCGATGGTTCCGAGAGCCAGAACGGACGCGAACGCCGGCAGCCAGTCCCCCACGGCGAAATTGAAAAAGAGGATGAAGAAAGGGATCGTGAGGAGCTGGATGACCAGCATGAAGACCAGCGTCGTCACGAATTTGGCGAAGTACAGAGCGGTGCCTGTGCAACCGGCCAAAAGGAGCCCTTCGTGCGCGTGATCCTCTTGGTCCCGATGGGCGAGGTAATTCATGGAGATCGATCCCGAAAAGACCACCACCACCCAGATGATGCCGGGGGCTACCTTTTCCACGATCTGAGGGTTGATGCTGAAACTGAAATTGAAAATGACGAGGCAGAGCATGACAAAGAGAAACGTGGCGTACAGCATCTCCTTGGACCGGAGTTCGATTCGGACGTCCTTTTCCGCCAGTGTGAGCACCGTCGTGAGAAATCGAATCACTGGATCCGCCCTCCCGCGAGAGTGATCGTTCGATCGACCCAGCTCTCGACGATCGAGAGATCGTGCGTGGAACACAAAATCGTCGTTTTGCTTTTTTTCGATTTGGCGGCGTCGATAAAGAGCTGCCGGCCGCGTTGATCCAATCCGGTCGTCGGTTCATCCCAGAGAATCAGGGAGGGCGAATGCAACGTGGATCGGATGAGGGCGATTCGCTGGCGTTCACCTCGCGACAACGTCCGGACAAGCTCGTTTTCAAAGGCGCGCATTCCGAAACGATCCAGCTCTTCGGTGATGAGGCGCGGCGCGGGCGAAATCCCGTGCAAGGCGGCGTAGAAGTTCAGGTTCTGCCGAACCGTCAGATCCCCATAGAGAAATCCCTCCGTGAAGAGCGCTCCGATTTTTTTCCGAATCGAGGGCGACGAAAGCTCCTCTTCCGAATCCCCGAACAGGCGGACCTCTCCAGAAGAGGGCGCCAGCAGAGTCGAAACGATGCGCAGAAGCGTGGTCTTGCCGGAGCCGTTGTGCCCGACCAGCGCTACCGCCTCACCTTCCTTCATCTCAAGTTGGATGTGGTGCAGGACAAACCGCTCCGAAAACGCGCGGCTGACGTCGTTTAAGGATACGACGATCACGCGGCGGGTTTCGCCCTTTCTTCCTGTTGCAGATCAAAAAGAAGTTCGAGCCAGCGTTCCTTTTCCGAATGGTATTGAGCTGACGAAATCGATCCACCCTGAAATTTTCGCTCGAGTTCAGTGAGCGCCGCCAACCCCTGTTTCTTGGCCTGTTCCGACTCTTTAGGTGCGATCGGCGTGCGCGAAGGGCGCACGGCAAAATAAATGGCGGCCACGAGCACGGCACCGAGCCCCGAATAAAGAAGACCCGAAGCGACGTCGCCGGGCATGGGAAGTCCGGAAACCGTTAACGAGGTGGCTTCATTCGGACCGACGGGTCCTGAGGTGTAGAAATAATAAGACTTGCCCTTGATGGTTTGAGGGGACTGGCGGGTCAGCAGGGCACTCCGTATCCGGTAGTCCTTTTCGCTCAAGACGAGCGTCAATTTGTCCCGAGAGACCGACATCGGGAAATCGAAAGAGACGGAACGGTGTTCATAAGGAAAAAGATACGAGTATTCGACTTTCACGGCTCCCGAAGGGCCGGGAGCGATCGGAAGGCGCAAATGGAGTTTGGAAGTGGCTTCGTCCACCCGTGTGTTCTCCTGCGAAAGGCTCCCCATCAAATTCAGCTCGAATCCTCCTTTGGGGAGCGTGAGATCGATGGGCGTTCCCCTTTCCCCGCGCGGATCGTAAGGAGTGGTTCCCTCATTTCGGAGTTCAACGGAATGGCTGGCCTTGATGACGTTGCGACGGCCGAATTCGAGCAGGATGATTTCATTGCCGCGGATATCTCCGGGGTCAGGGCGCACCGGATAAATGACGAGGTCCGCCATTTGAAGCGATTTCGACCTGTGAAAGCGGTCCCCGTTGGACCGAAACGGCACTCCACCTCGCTCGGTTCCGGTTACGTAAAAATTCGCAGGATCGGTGTCGAGATCTACAAACCGATAGTTACCGGTGTTATCCGCCTTCGTCTCAGCTCCCGCGACTTCTTTTTGGTTGTGAAAGATTCGAAGCCGTACCACCGCGTTTGGGACCGGCTTCTCCTGGCCATTGGCCTGTTCCACGACTTTTCCGGCTAACTCGCCGCGGGAATCGGCTGCCCAAGCTGTTCCTGAGGCGAAGGCTAAGCCCGCGAAGGTGCAAAAGAGTAACTTCTTAACCATTGGCCGCGGCCTCCCGCGGGTGGCCGCACCACCCACAGAAGCGGTCTTGCGCGACGACGGATTTCCCGCACTTTGAACAAAACATTTTGCCGGACGGTTTTTTCTGGGTCGCGGGCTTGGGTCGAACGGTCTGAGGAATCCTGTTCTTGAGTTGACCGTCCACCGTCTCGAGAAAACGTTTCCATTCGTCATCCAAGAGATCCAGTTCCCGCATCGTCTCGATGGTTTTGGATTCGTATTTTTGCCGGAGCGCCTTGTAATCGTTGGCCGACAGTTTGCCGGTCTCGTAATCAAAGTCGAGTTCGCGTAATGCGAGGACGAAACCGGCTTTCTCCTCCCGGAGGTTCCGGCGCCGTTCAGCGGCGGATCGGCCCGTGGGAGCCACGGCTAGAATGTTTCCACCGCCGGATTCTTTACGGAAAAAGGGAAGGCCGATGAGTCCACCCGCCGCTACCGCGATCAAAATCGTAAACAGAGTGGACATGGGCGATCAGGTCTGTTCTTCCGTACCGTAGAGCTCCCGATCGAGCTCTTTTCGGTACTTTTCATCCGAAACCTGAGGACGGGGAGAGGGTTCGTCTTGGACCGATGGCTCTTTTCGCCATTTTCGAATGATCACCGACACGGCCAGAAGGCCGGCAGCTAACGCGGCCGCAGGAACAATCCAGGCTGTTCGGTTGAAGCCTTGAGGGACGGGGGAGGTGAGGACCTTTTCACCGTCTCGACTTACGAAGTATTTCAAGATCGTGGCTTCGTCTTCCCCCCGGGCCAGGCGCGCGCGGATCTCCGCCTTTGCGGGCTGTGCCCACTCATCGCAGGAACAGGATGCGAGATCGGGAAAGCCGCAGCCGCAAAGGCATTTCAATTGTTTTGAGATCGATTCTTCCGTCGCTCCTTGAGCCATCGCCGCCGGAACGGACGCGGTTACGGCGGCGCCGAAAATTACCAAGGCCAGCGCTGCGGCCCTTGCGATTTGCTTCACCGCAATTTGGCTCCCCGCAGGCCACATCACAATGAAGGTTCCAAAAATGAGGCAAAGTCCCCCCAGCCAGATCCACTGCACGAGGGGATGGACGATCACCTTGAGGAACGCCGACTGGTTGTTCGGGTCGTACGTCAACAGCGCCATGTAGAGATCTTCGCGCAGCGAACGCTGGATGGAGACCTGCGTGTTGGGCTGGGCCGGCTCGCCTCCCACATGGCTCTTATAAAAGACCCGGGCGGGATGCATGTCGGTAAAAGGGGCCCCGTTCTTGAAGACGCTGACGTTGGCGTAAACGGTGTCCTTGTGAGCATCTTGTTGGTCGCTCAAGGAGTCGTATCTCACGGAATAGCGGCCGATGTTCTTGGTTTCGCCGACCTTGAACTGCATCTCTTCTTCGACTTTAAAAGCCGAGCCGGTGAAACCGACGAAAAGCATGACGATCGCGACATGCACGATATAGCCGCCGTACCTCCGCCGGTTGGTCGCGACCAGGCGCAAGAGCGCCGTAACGAAATCTTCGTTAAGCGTGCGGCACCGAACGGCGATCCCCTTTCGGTATTCGCCGACAATGCTGGCCAAGACGAACGCGCAAAAGGAGAGCGACGCGACGACGTAAATCTGGCGCGTAAAGACGATCGTTACGACGGATGCGACAATCGCTATGGCCACGGGCAAGAGAAAATTCTGTTTCAATTGTTCCGGCGTGGTCTTACGCCACGCCACGATCGGACCGATCCCCGTCAGCAAGAGCAGAAGGAGGCCGATCGGAACCATTACGCTGTTGAAAAACGGCGGGCCGACCGTGATTTTGGTTCCTCGAATCCATTCGGAAAGCACGGGGAAAAGGGTCCCCCACAATATGGCGAACGCCCCGCCCACCAAAACGAGATTGTTGAAAAGAAACGACGATTCCCTGGAAAGAAAAGAGTCGAGTGTGTTTTTGCTCTGAAGATCTTTGAGTCTATAGATCACGAGCGATCCGGAGACCGTGATCGCGAAAACGAGGAAGCCGAGGAAATACGAGCCGATTCCCGATTGCGCGAACGAATGAACCGACGAAACGATTCCGGAACGGGTCAGGAACGTGCCGGTCATCGTGAAAAGGAAGGAGAGAATGACCAGAACCATGTTCCAAGTTTTGAGCATGTTCCGTTTTTCTTGAATGATGACGGAATGGAGGAACGCCGTGGCCGTCAGCCACGGCATGAACGCCGCGTTTTCCACCGGATCCCAAGCCCAATATCCTCCCCATCCGAGGACTTCGTAGGCCCAGGACGCGCCGAGGAGATTGCCCATGGAGAGGAAAAACCAGGCCAAAAGCGTCCAACGCCGGATCTGAAGAATCCATTGGTTGTCCAGACGGCCGGTCATCAGGGCGGCCATGGCGAAGGCAAAGGGAACCGTCATTCCGACGTAGCCCAGGTAAAGCGAGGGGGGATGGATCACCATGTAATAGTTCTGCAGGAGTGGATTCAGCCCTCGGCCGTCGGCCGGCGTGAACGGCAACGTGTTGAAGGGATTGGTCGTAAAAACCAGGATGACGAGAAAGAATGTCGCGATCGTCATCAAGGTCGCGATGACGTACGGAAGAAGTTGGTGGGAACGGTTTCGCTGAACCCACATCACCGCCGAGGAGTAGACGAAAAGGACCAGCACCCAAAAGAGGAGCGATCCCGCCTGTCCGCCCCACAAAGCAGCCACCTTATAGAAGCCGGGCATCGTCGAGTTGGAATAGGAGTAGACGTATTCCACCTGGAATTTTCCGGTGAGAAAACAGGCGATCAACAGGCCGGCACAGGTCGCTACAATTAGGCCGGCGGCCCAAACGGCGTTCCGGCTGCTCTCCACCAGCGCCGGCCGGCGGGTCCTGGCGCCGAGGATCGACATCACGACGGCATAAACGGTCACGACCAGACCTAAATGAAGGAGAATATTGCCCGCGGTCTCCATCTAAGGGGTCCCGGTCTTGGAAGCGCCGCCGTAATTGGGCTTTAATTTCTCTTCGTACCGAGAGGCGCACTTCGCCAAAACGTTGGATGCATCGACGGTTCCGCGCTCGTTCAATGTGCCCGTGACGACGACATCTGCACCTTCTTTGAACGTATCGGGGACGGCCCCCCGGTAGTCCACGGTCACGGCTTTATCGGCGTTTTCCACCCGAAAACGGATGAAGAAATCCTTTTCGGATTTTTCCACCGAGCCCATAGCCACCTTGCCCGCCACTTTAAGTTCCTGGCCCATGTACTTCTTCTCCTGCGCCAGAAGCTCGTCGACGGTGACGTAGTATTGCATCGATTTCGGAAGCAACGTGACGACGACGATCGCCAGGCCGACCGCGATAAAAAAGAAGCCGATCACGAACTTCGTTTTCTTTACATTCACAGGGCTAACCTCGGGCGTATGTTTTGCCGTACCTCGCGCACTTGTGCAACAAGCTTCGGCAACAGTTCCACAACGCGATCGATGTCCGCTTGCGTCGTGGACCAACCGAGCGAAAGCCGAAGCGAGCCGTGAGCCTGTGTCGGAGAGAATCCCATGGCCAACAGAACATGGGAAGGCTCCAGCGAACCGGAAGCGCAAGCGGCTCCGGTGGAGCCGTCGATTCCCTCGAGGTCGGCCGCGATCAGAAGGGATTCCCCGTCAACATTCTCGAACATCAGGTGAGTGGTGTTGGGCAGGCGAGTTTCCGCGCGCCCGGTGACTTGGGTGCCGGGGATACGATTCAACAATTCGCTTTCCAACAAATTCCTAAGCCGTTCCACGCGGCGGTTTTCCTCCACCCCATGATCTCGAAGGGCCCGGCACGCTGCACCGAGCGATAGAATGCCGAGGACGTTCTCCGTGCCTGTGCGCCTCCCTTTTTCTTGATGGCCTCCGGACCAGATCGGTTCCAAAGGGCTCCCTTTTCGAACATAAAGCGCGCCAATACCCGAAAGGGCACCGAGTTTATGGCCGGATAACGACAAATAATCGACTCCCAATTCGGCAACGTCGATCGGAAGTTTCCCCACACTCTGAACGGCGTCGGTGTGAAAAGCCGCGGAGGCCGCTTTGGCCTGTTGAATCATCGTGGGAAGCGGATGCACGACTCCCGTTTCATTGTTCGCATGTTGGATGGAAACGAACTTCACGGGAGAGGCCGTATACGCCTCGAAGTCGCTTTTTCGCAGTCCTCCGGTGCGCTCTGCGCCGACATAGGAGACCCGGGCACCCCGATCGTCCGCTTTTTGCGCGGCAGCCAACACGCAGGGGTGCTCCATGTTCGACGTGACGAGGGTCTCACCCGCTTGCGAAAAGACTTGCCACGCCAAAGCATTGGATTCCGTTCCTCCGGACGTAAAAAGAATTTCCGACGGTCGTGCTCCGATCCGTCGTGCGACCTCTTCACGCGCTTCATCCACAGCCTTTCTCGCCCGCCTTCCGGAGGTATGCACGCTGGAGGGATTGGACAACGAGTGAGTGCTGAATTGCGAAAGGACTTCTCGAACTTCGGGTCGAAGGGGGCTGGTGGCGTTATGATCCAGATAAATTCGAGCGTTACGCATGGGCCGGGGGCGGAGATGACCAGACGGGGGAGAGTTCGTCAACCAGCTCAAGTCGCACTTTCCTATGCGTGGAAACAGAAGTTTACACTTGGGCAAAAAAGTGGTTCCGCTCAGGACCTGGTTCGTCCCCCCTAGATATAATTATTTCAATAATATTAGGGCGTTGTACTAGAATGTCGAGGGTTAGCAAATGGTACGGAAATCGCAAAAATAGGTCAGGGGTATTGGTGTAAATGAAGACGGAAGCGAAAAGATTGCGGGTGGTTCGAAGCGACGAGGAGCTTCACCTTGCCGTTCGGGACGTCATTCCGGCGAAACGCACGATAGACGTCCTTCCCCTCGATCGCGCTCTTAAAGGGCTTTGCGATCGTTTTGGGCCGGAAGTCTACTCAACCCTATTCGATCTGATTTACCACGTTGAATTTTCGCCCGACCAGGCTCGAAAGCATTGGTCGCAACTGATTCGACGGCACGACGAAATGCAATCCAAGCTTGGAACCGATTTGGACTTCCGAGTTTCGGGCCTGGAATACTTGACGGCCAATGGCAATCTTTCGAATCCCACGATTGTGGAAACCGACGATTTCGTGAGAATCCGCCACGATACCGTGACGGACGGATTGACCGGCCTTTACAATTTCAGGCATTTCCGACGGTCCCTTGAAAAAGAGGTTTCCCGAGCCAATCGGTATCGCACTCCGCTTTCTCTCTTGTTCATCGACGTGGATCACTTCAAGAAATTCAACGACCAGTGCGGTCACCCGATTGGGGACCTCGTTTTGAAACATGTGGCGGAAGTCATCGCCGGGTCGATTCGGTCGTCCGATCTCCCCTGCCGCTATGGCGGGGAGGAATTTTCCGTGATCGCGCCCGATACGGGTAAGGACGGCGCGATGCTTTTGGCCGATCGTATTCGTCGGGGAGTGGAAGCGCTTCAGGTGCCCGAGGCGGCGTTGGTGGGCCGAGTCGTTACGGTCAGCGGCGGAGTGGCTTCGTTCCCCGAAGATGCCACATCGGCGCATGAGTTGATCGCGCGAGCGGACGAAGCGCTCTATTCCGCCAAGCGAGACGGCCGAAACCGAATCGAGACGAGACGGGGCGAGCGGCGGAAAGTTCCCCGATTCGATGTTTCGATCCCCGGCACGTATTCCATTCTGCCCAACAGCCAAAAACCGCTGGCCACGAAGAATCTGAGTGAGGGGGGTGCCTTAATTCAATCCGATGTGCCCTTGCCTCCGGGGAGCGTGATCCCCATGGAAGTCTCCATCGAGAGGGATGCGGATCCGGTCCGTTTCCTGGGAAAAGTCGCCCATTTGAAGGAAGCGGTCGGCGAACGCCTATTTGACGTGGGAGTTTCGATTCTTCGAATGTCCCGCCTCGACGCCGGACGGTTACGTGAGTTCTTGGCGTCGCGCAGCGCATAAGGTAATCCCTTTTGGAATGAAGCCCGATCGCAAACGAGGCGCCGATTTGCGACTTCTCGCCAAAATCTTGATGGCGCCCCGCAATGAAAACGAAATGATCGCCTTCATCGAGGACCTTTTTTCCCCCGGGGAGCGGCAAGACCTCCTCGAACGTTGGCGGTTGGTGGGTTTGCTCCTTCAGGGGATCCCGCAGCGGGACGTGAGCGAAAAGCTCGGCGTCAGCCTGTCGAAGGTCTCGCGGGGTTCCCGGGTGGTTCAGTACGGTCGGGGCGCATTTGCGCAGGTTTGGACACGGCTGAAGAAATAAAAAAATTTGTTGACGATGTACCGATGTACCGATTTCCTTCGGGCGCCGCAAGGCGCTCTTTTTTTGTGCTTGACGGTGTTATGTTGTAGCGATACACACGAACGACTCTAAAGGTGCGGCGTCGGAGAAGTCTTGTGAACAAAAAACGCCTCTCAATTCCGGTACTATTTGGCTGGGTCGCGCTGATTTCCTCCTGCGGTTCGGACAATACTGCCGGCGGTACACCCACTCCCACGCCCACTCCGGTGTCCAGCATTACGCTCACGCTGACCGGATCGGGAGTAAGTCCGAAAACCGCGACTGTTTCGGAGGGTGCGGAGGTTACGTTTCTCAATAGTGACTCCGTCTCCCATGACATGGCATCCGACCCGCATCCTATGCACACCGATTGTCCGGAGTTGAACGGCTCGACGATCGGCCCGAGCGGCAGCCGCTCCGTCACGATGGCCAGTCGCTCAGAAACATGCGGTTTTCACGATCACCTGAATCCGGGCACCGCGGCCTTTCAAGGCACCATCACGGTGCAGTGACAAGGGAGACGGCCGTCTCTTATGCGCTTGCCGTCGGCTTCCGTGGCAGCGGCGGCGTTCCCGAAGGCGCAGGCGTTGTCCCGCTCCCGGACTGGCGGATGATGTTGAGCGCCAGGGCGATCATCGAGCCGGCGTCGGTCAGATTCGCGGGAAGAACCATCGTATTCCCCGCTTTTGCGAGCTGCCCGAGCTGAGCCACGTATTCCTCCGCCACCCGCAACTGAACGGCGTTTAGGCCACCGGGGGTCTGGGTCGCCTCCGCGACTCGGCGAATCCCTTCCGCCGTCGCCGTGGCGACGGCGAGGATCGCCGACGCTTCCCCTTCCGCTTCGTTAATTTGTTGTTGCTTCTTCGCTTCCGAGGCTTTGATCACCTGTTGTTTCTGACCTTCCGCACTATTGATCGCGGCGTCGCGCTGCCCTTCCGAAGTTAAAATGACGGCTCTTTTTTCCCGTTCCGCCCGCATCTGTTTTTCCATCGCGGCGAGAACATCTTTTGGAGGAGTGATGCTCTTGATCTCGTACCGGAGGACTTTCACGCCCCACGGCTCGCTCGCTTTGTCGAGTTCACTGACCACTTGGTTGTTGATGTAGCCTCGCTCTTCGAAAGTCTTGTCCAGTTCGATTTTCCCCACCTCGCTCCGCAACGCCGTTTGGGCGAGCTGTGTGATGCCGAAGATGTAATCGGAAATGCCGTACGACGCCCGTTCCGGATTCATGATTTTCAGATAGAGGATCCCATCGATGTGGACCTGGACGTTGTCCCGGGTGATGCAGACCTGTTCCGGAATGTCGATGGCGGTTTCCTTCAGGGAATGCCGGTAGCGAACGACGTCGAAAAAGGGGACCAGGATGTGAAACCCGGCGGTCAGCGTTCCGCTGTACTTGCCCAGGCGCTCGACGACGTAAACCGTTTGCTGAGGAACGACGATCGCCGTTTTCGCGATGATGACGATGGCCAAGAACGCCAGAACCAAGACAACAACCAAACCTCCGGTCATGTGCAATCCTCCAGTCATTTTTCGGCCCGAACCGAAAGAGTCAATCCGTGTATTCCATCTACGATCAATCGCTGGCCTTTGCCGATCGTCGTGGGTCCAATGTTTCGGGCGCTCCACGACGCTCCACGCAGTTCCACCTTGCCGACCCCTCCGGCCGCGATCTCTTCCGTAGCCGTGGCGGCTTCACCGACGAGATTGTCGACCTCTTTTCCCTTCAGCAGTGGTTTAATTTTTTCCAGGAGCGGTCGTCGGAAGATCGCGAGGGCGAGGATCGAGATCGCGGAGAAAAGGAGCCACTGCTCCCAAATCGGCTCGATGAGTTCAAGCCCGACGAAAAGGGCGATGAACAGCGCTCCGATTCCGAAGAAAAGGAGATAGAACCCCCCCGGTGATATCAATTCGGCGCCCAAGAGCACCAGGCCGAATACCGCCCAGATCCACCATGCCATTGTTGGGCAATATACCTACGCCGACATGCCAGGGCGAATCATTTTCGGGATTATGTTGGCACGTACCCGTCGTCCGGAACACGGGAATGCAACTCAGTCCAAGACCGAACGGAGGGTACGGTAAAGAACTAGAACCGGTCTCATAAATAGCTTCTGCTCCGCCCGGCTACAAAGGCTGCCAGCTGCGTTCTCGGGACCAAATGTCCTCAACGTACTGCAGAGAGTACGCTTCCGGGCATTTGGCCCCTGCGGCCTTGCTGACAGCCTTT
>DATDPG010000098.1 GCA_035292885.1 Bdellovibrionota bacterium
GACTATAAGGCGGTGAGTGACGGCACGAATGATTATGCCGCCCAGGACTTTCGTCTCCGCGGATCGTTCATTGTCACGCAGGCGATCAACGACTACATGACGTACATATTCTATTTCCGGCCGCATATCACCGGTAACAACGGTGACGATTACAGCAGTACGTACGAACGCTACTGGACGTTCACGGGAGTCGAATTCAGCTTCTAAGGGGGCGGGAAACCGTGATGAAGAAAAACTTTCAAATCCTGGGAATCGCGGTGGGGCTGGCGTTGACGGCATGCTCCGATCTTAAGAACCTTCCGGAAGGCGGAAAGCTCAAGAATGAAATGATCACGTCTAAGGAGTGCGACGGCGACCTCGCCCTGCCGGACGCAAGGGGCGTCGCCCATGTGAACTTCATTAAAGACGCCACAAAAGACAAGCTCCTGGCGGAAGCAAAAACGGTCATGTGGAAGAAGCCGATGGATCAGGCCCATGCCCATATTCCGGCCGTGATTCTCGGCCTGGCGGCGCGCTCAAAAGAAGACCGCCAATTCATTATGAAGAATATCTTAGGGAAGGATAACGACCAATTGGAGGATCTTGGAGGCTCAATTCCGCTGATGCTTGGAAACGCCAGCGCTCGATCGATTCAGGCAGCGTCGACCAACCTCGCCAGCGCACACAAGATGGAAGATTTGCGGGCGATCATACAATTCGATGTCACGGACGATGATCTGGCACCCGCAAGACCTCACCTCGTGATCCCCGGAACCGATTTGGCCGGTTGGTATAGTACCGACCGGAGTCCTATTGAGCTGGACGATTTGACCGATATCAAAGAAAGAAGAGCGAGCCTGCAGATAAGGGCTAAGAGCGGACAAAATGTGCAAGCGGTGACCGGCGGAATCGCCAACATCACGGCGATGGCGATGGATCTCGGGGAAAAAGTGAGCCCGGTCCCTTATTACGTCCCGGCGGACCCCCAACCTGATCCTGCTTCTTTAGCCAAAGAAACCCCGGCGATTAAAGCATCCGAAACCGGGAAACCGATCGAGATCGCCGTGGCCCCCGACCCCTCACCGCCCGAGGGTGTGACTCGCCAATTCATCGTTCAGATTCGCCCTCCGACGATTAGTCCGTCCAGCGGAGGAACTCAATACACCTGTATCCAGACCGACAATGGTCAGGCGTCCGTTGTCGTCCCCAGCGAATGGAAATCGGGAGACAAAGCCGGAGCCATTGCACCGGGCGGATATCTTGTCCTTGTGGCTCGACGATATGTCACCGCTACCGATGTCGCGGATGAAGCCAAGGGGAAGTTCTACGTCCAGACGTTGAGCACCTTTGCCCTAAGAACGGAACTCAAAAAGCCCGAGAAAAAGTAATCGTTCTGCCAGGTTGGGCTGCCTTGACAGAGAGCGGCCCATCTATATATTGCGTCGCTTTTCCTATGCTCATCTATGTACGAAATATCCCCCCCGATGGTCTCGACGTGGATTTTAAAATGTCTTCTTCGATCATGACCTCCAGAATGGCGGTTCATGACGAATTGAAGGAGACATTCCGCAAAGACGTGGACTGTCACCTCCGCCTCGAGGTTTCCAAAAAGGATGTTTATGTGAGCGGTTCCGCGGAAACATCGATTCATCCCACCTGTGCGCGATGCGATGAGCCGTTTGATCAGCCCCTGTTCACAGACCTCTCCATGACCTGCAGCCCCGCCCCCGATTCGACAAAGGCTGCGGACAGTTACCAGGAATCGGAAGAGGGGTTGGTGTTCTATCGAAACGACCAGCTCGACCTGTCTGAAATCGTGCGCGAACAGGTTCTTCTTTCGCTTCCGATGAGATATCTCTGTAAAGAGGATTGTCTGGGATTGTGTTCCCGCTGCGGATGGAACCTAAATCTGGGCGATCATGCGTGCGCCGTAAGGGTGACGAAACATTAAATCAGGAGGTCTGCCGTGCCCGTTCCTAAGAGAAAAGTCTCCAAATCCCGCGTCGCAAGCCGGCGCGCGCAGGATAAAATGACACCGCCGGGACACATTCGTCCGTGTCCTCAGTGCGCGGAGCCGATGCTGATGCACCGGATTTGTTCGAGCTGCGGGTACTATCGGGGCAAAGAAGTCGTCGAAATTCCGATCGAGTAGCGCCCCGCCTGTGGAACCATTTATCGGAAAGGAGCCACGATGAAGACGGCCGAAGATCTTCTCAAAGGCAAGGGATACGACGTTTTCTCGGTTTCGCCGAAAGATTCTGTTTTCGAAGCGGTGGGACTGATGGCCGACAAGAACATCGGTTCGGTCCTGGTCATGGAGGGGAAAAAGCTCCTCGGCATCGTCACGGAGCGGGACTACGCCCGGAAGATCATATTGGAAGGGAAACGCTCACGCGAAACCCCGGTCCTGGACATCATGGAGTCCAAAGTCATCGGTGTGACCCCCGAGCGAACCATCGAGGAGTGCATGGCCATCATGACCGAAGAGCGGATCCGCCATCTCCCGGTGATCGAGGGAGATCAGGTCAGAGGAATCATTTCGATCGGCGATGTCGTCCACGCCCTCATTTCCGAAAAGCAGTTCGTGATCGAGCAGCTCGAAAGCTACATCACCGGACGACCGTAACTTCCTACATCACCATGCCGCCGTCGACGTTCAATACCTGGCCGGTGGTGTACCCCGACGCCTCACTCGCGAAAAACAGAACCGCTTTGGCCACGTCCTGCGGTGTCCCCAGGCGCTTCAACGGAATCGCCTCCATCATTTTCTTCTTCACGTCGTCGGGCAACCCCTCGGTCATCTTCGTCTGAATGAATCCGGGGGCGACGGCGTTCACCCGTACGTTTCGGGACGCCAGCTCCTTGGCGGT
Source organism: Bdellovibrionota bacterium (assembly GCA_035292885.1). Taxonomy (NCBI): domain Bacteria; kingdom Pseudomonadati; phylum Bdellovibrionota; species Bdellovibrionota bacterium. The sequence goes on from DATDPG010000098.1 coordinate 2,850, forward strand.
CGACTTGGTCAGCGCAATGACCCCCGCCTTGGACGCGGCATAGTTGGCCTGGCCGGCGTTCCCCATCAGGCCGATGACCGAAGCGATATTCACGATGTTCCCCCCCTGTTGCTTCATCATCGGGCGGGCCACCGCCTTGGTGAAAAGAAACGTTCCTTTGAGGTTGACGTTGATGACCGCGTCCCAATCCTCCTCGCTCATCCGGACGAGGAGGGAATCCTTGGTGATTCCTGCGTTGTTGACGAGAATGTCGATCCGGCCGAACGCCTGGGTGATCTCGTCGATCGCATGGGTCACGCTCTCCGCACGGCTCACGTCTGCGGCCACGCATTTCACCTTCCGGCCGAACTGGCTCACCGCTTCCGCGGTTTCGGTCAGCCATTCTTCTTTGAGATCACAGATACCAAGATCGGCGCCGTTTTCCGCCAGAATTTCCGCAATGGCGCGCCCGATTCCCCGAGCTGCACCGGTCACGACCGCCACTTTTCCGTCCACTTGGCCCATGGTTCGCTCTCCTCTCCGCCGAAAAGGCGGGTATAGTATGTAAGCTTCCTCCCCTGTCAAATCCGGTTTGCATCCCTCCCCCGATCCGGGTAAAAGCCGTTCCACTATGGAAAAGACCCTCTATTTCGAAGACCTTGAGATCGGCCAGACCGTAACGTCGGCCCGGCGGACGATCACCGAAGCCGACATCGTCACGTTTGCCGGCATGAGCGGCGATTTCAATCCGCTCCATGTCGACGAAGAGTTCGCCAAGACCACGCTGTTCGGCAAGCGAATCGCTCACGGCCTGCTCGGTCTTTCGATCGCCTCGGGCCTACAGGCACCGACCCCCCCGACTCTGGTGATGGCGTTCATGGGGCTGGAATGGAAGTTCACCAAGCCGATTTTCATCGGTGACACCATCCATTACGTAAACACGATCAAAAGTAAGCGGGAGCTCAAGGAAGATCGCGGAATCGTGATCATGGAGCGGACCCTCTTAAACCAGAACGAAGAGACGGTTCAGAAGGGGACGTTCACGCTCCTCGTGAAGCGGCGCGGGGCCAAATAGCGGGCATGACAGACAACTTGACTCCCGCGCAGAAGGACGGTTTGCTGAAGGGGATTCCTTTGGCCCGATGGGCGGAACCGGAGGGGATTGCCTCGGTGGTTCAGTTTCTGGCCTCGGAACGAGCTTCAAACATCACCGGGCAGGTCATCGGTGTTAACAGAGGAATGTACCTCTAAACGTACGGAGGGAGAATCATGTCAGTGGAAAATAGAGTGAAGGAAATCATCGCGGAACAGTTGAGCGTCGACGGCGCCGAACTCGAGGCTTCCAAGTCGTTCATCAACGATTTGGGCGCCGACTCTCTCGATATCGTGGAACTCGTCATGGCCATGGAGGAAGAGTTCGACATCGAGATCCCGGATGAAGATGCCGAAAAGATTCAAACCGTCGGCGATGCCATCAAGTACATTTCTGAGCACACGTAAACAATTTCTCCGGAGATTGTGTCGATTATGACGACTCACCACTCACGCCGGGTCGTGGTGACCGGGCTCGGCCTGGTTACGCCGCTCGGCATCGGCGTCGAAGAAAACTGGAAAGCGCTGCTGGCCGGCCAGTCCGGGATCGGCCTGATCACGCGTTTCGACGCGACCGACTACGCCGTCAAGATCGCCGCCGAAGTGAAAGGCTTTAACGCGGAAGCCTTCATCGAGAAAAAAGACATCAAGCAAATGGACATCTTCATTCAGTACGCCTTGGCCGCGGCCAAGATGGCGCTGGAAGATTCTGGATTGAAGGCCACGCCCGAAATCGCCGATCGCATCGGAACGGTGGTGGGAGCCGGCCTGGGTGGTTTACCCGAACTGGAGGCCACGCACAAAGACCTCCTGGAAAAAGGGCCCCGCCGCGTGTCACCCTTTTTCATCCCTCGTCTTATCGCCAACCTCGCACCGGGACAGATTTCCATGGCGCACAACTTAAAGGGACCGAATGCCTGTACCGTCACGGCGTGCGCCACCGGCACGCATTCGGTGGGGGACGCGGCGGAAATTATCCGGCGGGGCGCGGCGGACGCCATGGTGGCCGGAGGAACGGAATCGACGATTACCCCTCTCTGTATTGCCGGATTTACGTCCATGAAAGCGCTCTCGCGCCGGAACGACGCCCCCACGAAAGCGAGCCGTCCGTTCGACAAGGATCGCGACGGCTTTGTCGTCGGCGAGGGAGCCGGGATCGTGGTTTTGGAGGAGCTGGAGTTTGCGAAGAAGCGAGGCGCCAAGATTTATGCCGAGTTAATCGGATACGGAATGTCGGCCGATGCCTATCACATCTCCGCCCCGTCGCCTGAGGGTGAAGGCGCCCAACGATGCATGCGGGCGGCTTTGAAAGACGCTCAAATCTCACCTTCCGACGTCGGATATATCAACGCCCACGGCACGTCGACCGAATACAACGACTGGTATGAGACGATAGCCATTAAAAAAGTCTTCGGTGACCACGCCCGAAAGCTCAAGGTCAGCTCCACGAAATCGATGACGGGACATATTCTTGGCGGCGCCGGAGGAATTGAGGCCGTCTACACCGTCCTCGCGATTCACCGCGGCGTTCTCCCCCCGACGATCAACTACGAAACGCCCGATCCGAATTGCGATCTCGACTATGTCCCCAACCAACCCAAGGAAATGCGGGTGAAGATTGCCCTATCGAACTCCTTCGGATTTGGCGGTACGAACGGAACGCTCGCTTTCGGGCGTTTCTCATGAAGGCGGCTCCCCAGCGTTCGACTTCCAAGATAGCGATAGCCGCCGATCATGCTGGTTACAAACTTAAAGAGGTGCTGAAGACATACCTGCGGTCGAAAGGAATCGACACGGTTGATTTTGGAACGAATTCGCCTGAGTCCGTGGATTACCCTGATTATGCGAAACTTGTGGCGGATCCGATCTCGTCTGGGGAAATAGCTCAGGGAATTTTGATTTGCGGCACGGGGATCGGAATGTCGATCACGGCAAATAAATATCCCGGTGTCCGCGCGGCCGTGGCTGCCACGCCCTACATGGCGGAAATGGCCCGGGCGCACAACAACGCAAACATCCTCTGCCTCGGAGGCCGCGTCGTGGATGAACCTACGGCTCGGCAAATTCTCGACGCCTGGCTTGCCGAACCGTTCGAAGGGGGTCGCCACGAGCGGCGGGTGGAAAAAATGAATGAACTCGATCGATCCCGGACGCCTGAAAAGGCGAAAAGGTTATGATCAAAACGCCGCTTCAGCAAAGCGATCCCGAAATTTATCGGGCGATTCAAAAAGAGACTCGGCGTCAATCGAACCAACTCGAGATGATCCCGTCCGAGAATTTTGTCAGTTACGCCGTCTTGGAAGCGGCCGGATCCGTTCTTACGAACAAGTACGCCGAAGGCTATCCGGGAAAGCGGTACTATGGAGGCTGCGAATTCGTCGACGAAGCCGAGAGTCTGGCCATTGAACGAGCGAAGAAATTGTTCGGCGCGACGCACGCCAATGTCCAGCCCCATTCCGGTTCGCAGGCCAACATGGCCGTATATCTCTCCGTTTTGACCCCCGGCGATCGCGTCCTCTCGATGAATCTCGCCCACGGAGGTCATCTGACACACGGCAGCCCCGTGAATTTTTCGGGGAAACTCTTTGAAATCATTCCGTACGGTGTGCGGAAGGAAGACGGCCGGATCGATTACGACGAAGTCGAGACCTTGGCCAAGGAAAAACGGCCCAAGATGATCGTTTGCGGCGCCAGCGCGTACCCGCGGCTTCTCGATTTCGAGCGATTCAGAAAGATCGCCGACAGCGTCGGCGCCTATCTCATGGCGGACATCGCCCATGTGGCTGGACCGGTCGCCGTGGGTCTCCATCCCGACCCAATTCCGCACTGCCACTTCGTGACGACGACGACGCACAAAACATTGCGCGGACCGCGCGGCGGGTTGATTTTCGCCCAGGAGGATGTCGCCAAGAAAGTGAACAGCCTCATTTTTCCCGGCATTCAGGGAGGACCGCTCATGCATATCATCGCAGCGAAAGCTGTGGCATTGGCCGAAGCGTTGAAACCGGAATTCAAGACCTACACGCAACAGGTCCTTTCGAACGCCCGGGCGTTGGCCGATCAGATGACGAAACATGGATTTAAACTCTCCAGCGACGGTACGGATAATCACCTCCTTTTAGTCGATCTCCGGAATCGGAATATCAGCGGGAAGGACGGCGAAGCGGCCCTCGAGCGGGCGGGAATCACGGTAAACAAGAACATGGTCCCGTTTGACGACAAATCGCCCTTCGTCACGAGCGGAATCCGCCTCGGAACGCCCGCGCTGACGACGCGCGGAATGGAAGAGTTCGAAATGAAGTCGATCGGCGACTGGATTCACGAAGTCCTCGGGGATCCTCAAAACGAATCCGCGATCAAGACCGTTCGCGCCCGGGTCGAGAACCTTTGCAGCACGTACCCGATCTACGAAGATCTTTACGTAGCATAAGAACGACTATGTCCCTTCGGGTGGTCATCATCGGCGGCGGCTTCGCGGGAGCCGCGGCGGGATACTTTCTTTCGCGGGAACAAAACGTAAACATCACGCTCCTCGAAGCGGATTGGTCGCCCGGAGTGCATGCGTCGGGTCGAAACGCCGCGCTGATTCGGCAACTATCCACGGACCCCCTAATGACCCATTGTGAGGTCGAAAGCGCCAAGCTTCTTCTCTCCCTGGAAAAGGAATGGGACATCCCTCTTCGGATATCTCGAGCCGGTTCGATTCTTGCGATGGACTCGGCAACAGCCGAAAAATGCCTGGCAGCCGCAAGCGGCGCCACCTTTTTATTCTTTCTCCCATTCCGAATGACTGCCGCTCTTGGCCTTTTTTTTGGGACCTTACGGAAAAAATCTATTTCCGCCCCGAGTCCGGAGGCCTTTTGGTCAGCCCTTGTGATGAAACCGATTGGCCGGCCGAAGAACCCTCCACCGATCCATCTGCGGAAACTTTGCTTGCGGAAAAATTAGCGGCGATTTGTCCCTCCTTGCTCAAAGCTCGGATCACGCACAGATGGGCCGGATTGCGAACGTTCGCGTCCGACAGTCGATTTGTCGCCGGCCGAGATCCCAAGATTCAGAATTTATATTGGATCGCCGCCCTTGGCGGCCAAGGTGTGGCGGTCAATTCCACCTTGGGCGCCCAGGCCGCGCAATGGATCTGCGGAACGAGAGCGGAACCGCAAGAACAACCGTTCTCCCCGTCTCGCTTTACGAGCCCCGCTTCAGGCTCTGCGCGAGGTGACTCGGTTTCGTTTCTGGCGTAGAACCAGGCCGCAATGGCGGCCACAGGAAGAGACTCCTATTGGATGGGACATGCGCTTGCTTTAGCCCGCAAAGGCTTGGGGCTGACGCAGCCCAATCCGCTCGTGGGGTGTGTGGTATTGGATGCCGGCAGGAAACTCACGGGTCGTGGGTTTCACCATCGGGCGGGCGAAGATCACGCCGAGGTTATCGCTCTCACGGAAGCTGCGGAAAAGGCGCGCGGCGGAACGCTGTACGTCACGCTCGAACCTTGCACGCATGTCGGTCGCACACCTCCTTGCATTAATCCCATTTTGGAAAGCGGTGTCTCTCGCGTCGTAATTGCGACGGTCGATCAAAATCCGATCGTACGAAACAAAGGAATCGGGCGGCTTCGGGCGGCGGGAATAACGGTCGACGTCGGATGCCGCGAATCGCAGGCGCGGGCGATGAACCTTCCCTTTTTCACCTGGATCACACACAAACGCCCGCTCGTGACCGTGAAAGTCGCCGTTTCGCTGGACGGAAAAATTGGTGTCGCGGGTCAGCGCCTTCGCCTCACCGGACGGGTGGCGGATCACGTGACGATGCGTCTCCGAGCGGAAGCGGGGGCGATCTTGGTGGGCGCCAACACCGTCATTTCCGACGATCCGCTTCTGACCGTTCGGGGCCGTTATCGAGGCCGGCGACCGGTCCGGGCGATCGTCGACGGAAATCTCCGCACCCCTCCTACGGCTGGAATGTTTTCCGAAGAAGGCGGCCCTATTCGGATTTTTTGCCGGGAAAGCACGCTCAAATCCGAAGACGGCCATAAACGTTCCTCCGCACTGCGGCTGCGCGGCGCCGAGGTCGTTCCCATCGCCACACGAAATCAAGATCCGATCGATATCGGTGCGATCGTTCAAGTACTAGGGGACATCGGTGTAACCGCTATCTTGGTTGAAGGGGGGAGCGAACTGATTTCCCATTTCATCCGCGAAAATCAGATCGATCGGTGGATTCTTTTTGTCTCGCCAACGTTTCTGGGATCCCAAAAAGAAGGCAAAGAAACGATTCCCCTCCTTCGGGAGGGACCCTTTTCCCTGAAATTTCATTCTGTTATAAGGCGAGGTGCCGATTGGGAGGCGATCGTCTTATCGGAAGAGATTCGCCAATTTTTGTAAATATATCGGGTGGTTATATGTTTACCGGGATCATTGAAACAACGGGAATCGTTCAGAGCTGTGAAGGCGGAAAGCTCCGCCTAGCCCGCCCATGGCCGAAAGAATCCCTCCACATCGGACAGAGCATTTCGGTCAACGGCTGCTGCCTCACGATCGTCCGAATCGAAAGAGACCAATTGGAATTCGACCTCTCCCCTGAAACGATCGACCGAACTTCCTTCGGTAAAGTTACTCCAGGAAGTGTTCTCAACCTGGAACGGGGAATGCGTTTGGGAGATTCGATCGACGGCCATCTCGTTTCCGGCCATATCGACGGCGTTGGAACGATCACTAGACTGGAACCGGTCGATTCCGCCAATGTCCGATGGTGGGTCCAATATTCGGCGCATGCCAGGCCGTGGGTTGTGGAAAAGGGATCGGTGGCTCTCGACGGCGTCAGCTTGACCGTTAATGATACCCGCGACGACCTCTTCTCCGTCATGCTCATTCCCCACACGCTGGAAATCACCAACTTCAAACACCGGAAGGCCGGCGACCGAGTGAACTTGGAATTTGATTTGGTCGCCAAGTACGTGCAACGAAATCTGGCGCTTCAAGCCTCGGCGAAAGGGAAGACGGTAAACGTATGAATCTGAAACGGGTCGAACAGGCCTTGAAAGCGTTTCGAGCGGGAAAGATGGTGATCCTGGCCGATGACGAAGAGAGGGAAAACGAAGGCGACTTGGCCATGGCGGCGGAGAAAGTCACGCCGGAGGCGATCAATTTCATGTCGAAGCATGGCCGCGGGTTGATTTGTCTTTCACTTACCGAAGAACGGTGTGAAGAACTCGAACTTCCCCAGATGGTCGACCAGAACACGTCCAAGTATTCCACTGCGTTTACGGTATCGATTGAGGCAAGGGAGGGCGTTACGACCGGGATCTCCGCCTTTGACCGCGCGCATACGATCCGCACGGCCATCGATCCGAAATCCAAGCCGCGCGATTTGGTCCGCCCCGGCCATGTATTTCCGCTGCGGGCTCGTTCCGGAGGCGTCCTGGTTCGAAGCGGTCAGACCGAAGGCTCGGTGGATCTGGCCCGGCTCGCGGAACTTCAATCCGCGGCGGTTATCTGTGAAATCATGAAAAGTGACGGCACGATGGCGCGCATGCCCCAACTCAAACAATTGTCCAAACGTTTCGACATTCCGATCGTCACGATCGCCGATATCATCGCCTACCGTCTGCAACGGGAATCTCTGGTGACCCCCGTCGCGGAGAGCAAACTTCCCAATCTGTTCGGCGCGAATTTCCGTGTGAAGGTTTTTGAAAGCGCCGTGAACGGGTTTCTCCACGTCGCACTGGTTCGAGGAAAGATCCGCCCCGACCGCGCGGCTCTCGTGCGCGTGCATTCGGAGTGTTTCACCGGCGACGTCCTAGGATCGCTGCGCTGCGATTGCCGGGACCAGCTGCACACGTCCTTAAAGATGATTTCGGAATCCGAAGCCGGCGTTCTTCTGTATATCCGGCAGGAAGGAAGGGGCATCGGCCTGGTGAACAAGATCCGCGCGTATGCTTTGCAGGACCAAGGCCACGACACGGTGACCGCCAATGAGAAACTCGGTTTCAAAGCCGACCTTCGCGAATACGGCGTCGGCGCCCAGATTTTGAAAGCGTTGGGCGTCCGAAAGATGAGGTTGTTGACGAACAATCCTCGAAAAATCGTCGGACTCGAAGGGTACGGCCTGGATGTCGTGGAACGGGTTCCGATCGAGATCGAGCCGAACGCGACGAATCTCCGGTATCTTCGGACGAAACAGCGAAGACTCGGTCACATCCTTCAGGTCGTGAACTAAGTGCAACCCGCGGGTCGACATACCGCGCCCGCCTCCTATCGCCTTAAGATTCGGCGAGTCGCTATTGTGGCCAGCCGATGGAACGACCCGGTGACCACGCGTTTGGTAGAGGGAGCGCAGAAGGCTTTGCGCGAAGCCGGTCTGGAAAAGGGTGCGGTCGATTTATTTTGGGTCCCCGGCGCATTTGAACTTCCACAAGCGGTTCAGACTGCCGCCGAAACGAAGAAGTACGACGCGGTCATTCCGATCGGATGCGTGATTCGAGGAGAGACCTATCATTTTGACTTCATCTGCCAGAGCGTCGCGGTAGGACTTGAGGCGGCCGGCCGAGACAGCGGCGTCGCCGTCTCTCTCGGCATCCTCACGGTCGATTCCCTGGAACAGGCGTTGGCTCGAGCGGGTGGAAGATATGGAAATAAAGGCGAAGACGCGGCGTGGGCGGCGTTGGAACTGGCGGTGCTGAAGCAGGAGCTACGCTCCCATGAGTAGCCGTTCGAGGGCGCGGGAGCAGGCACTTCAGATTCTTTACTTGATCGATCTGGCGGGGACGCCGGCCGAACAAGCGCTCTCCATGTTTCGCGCCAATTTCGAATCGAACGAAGAGGATTTCGAGTTTGTCAAGACGTTGGTTCAGGGAGTCGTCACGAAAAAAATCGCCCTGGATGCATTGATCGAATCGCACTCGGAGCACTGGCGGCTATCCCGCATGCCGCGAGTCGATCGCAATGTCCTTCGTATCGGGGCCTTCGAGCTGACCGGCACGCCGGACGTCCCGACCGCCGTGGCCATCGACGAGGCGATCGAGCTGGGGAAAAAATACGGCGAAACCCGGACACCGGCGTTCATCAACGGGATTCTCGATCGAATTTCGAAAGAAGTCCGCGACGGTGTACGATCAACAGCGGGTCGAGGATGAGAAGCGAACGATACACCGGCTTAGTGGATGATCTGGAAACCGACCTCATCATCACGACGCTCTTTGAAACGGACCGTCCGCCGCACGGAACGACCGGCCTCATCGATTGGCGCTTGAACGGCTTTCTCTCCCGAATGATTCTTTCCGGCACCCTCACCGGTAAAGAGGAGGAGTTTACGTTGATCCCCCTTCGCCACCGCCTTCCCGCCCGCCGTCTTCTTCTCGTGGGCTTAGGTAAACCCGAAAATTTTCTTCTCGCAAGGGCTCGCCATTTGGCGTACCGCCTCGGGAAAATTTTAAGCGGCTTGAAAGTCATCGACGTCGCCATGGCGTTTCCGGCGGCTTACGATGAACGGATCCCGGGCGACACGGAACGTTCCGTGTACGACGCCTTCGGCCAAGCCTCCCTCCCCCACGATCTCTTTCTCCATTGGATACCTCCGGCGGAAAAACCGGCCAGGCGGCCGAGTGCAAAAACGTCCGCCCAGAACGTTCAGTACGCATGAATCGCTTTTTACTCGCTCTTTCTTTTTTCGTTCCGTTCGTTATGAGCGCCCAGGCGCAAGAGCAACAATATGTGGGCGCCGACAAGTGCAAGATCTGCCATCAAAAGGCGTACGACATCTGGAATCGCAGCTCTCACTCCCGAGCACACGAAACGCTCCCCCAGGAAAAGCGACAAGAACTCCGTTGCCTCTTTTGTCATGCGACAGATGTTCGAGAGGACCTAAAAGGCTATCGCCTTTTAGCCGTCCAGTGCGAGGCCTGTCACGGCCCCGGCGCCCAACACGTGACTCTCGCGACATCGAACGATCCGGAAGAGAAACAAAAACCGAAGAGTCTTGAAAAAATGACGGAATCGAAATGTCGCGAGTGCCATACCGACGTTCGATCGCCGACCTTGCGTGCGTTTTCGTATGAGACCGCCCTGCAAGCCATCAAACATTGGTAACTCCGCAATTTTCTCCTAACTGCTTGATCTCATAAGCCTTATTGACCCGGCATGGAAAGAACGTTTATACTGTAAGTACACGAGATCACTGAGTTCCGAGCAGGTCGTAGCGGTCATGGAGAAAGTTGGGGGCAACCGTGCGCTGGGAGGCGTACGTGTTTCGGAAACCGATCCTCGTCAAGGAGGCCACTTTGAGCACATCAGAACCGTCCAAAATCGTTTCGCTGATCAAGGGGAAGCAGGATCTTGCGAGGTTCAAGGATCTGAATTGGGAAGGAAACTTTGAAGATTATATAAAGGTGATCGAGAAGGATCCCCGCGTCGCGCGCACGGCGTTTCAGCGGGTTTACGACATGATTCTGTCGTACGGTTCCGAGGAATACGTCGACGGGAAAAAGAAGATCACGCGCTTCCACTTCTTTTCCGATCCGATCGCCGACGGAAAGGACGCCGTCTTCGGCCTCGATATTTCACTTCAAAAGATGCTGAACATTTTCAAGAGCGCGGCCAACAGTTACGGCACCGAGCGGCGCGTGCTCCTGCTGCACGGGCCGGTCGGTTCGGCCAAATCGACGATCGTCCGCTTGCTTAAAAAGGGCCTGGAAGAATATTCCCGACGGCCGGAAGGGGCGCTCTTTACGTTCACCTGGAAAATCAACAAAGACACCGGACCGCACGGGATTTTGGACGTGGACGAGATGCGTTGCCCGATGCACGAAGATCCGCTGCACCTGATTCCAAACGAATTCCGAAACGACGTCATGGAACAACTGAATCGGAACACCAAGGGCGATCGCCGGGTCGTCATCGACGGAGATCTCTGCCCCGCGTGCCGCCAAGTTTATAAGGAGCTGCTGCGCCACTATCAGGGTGACTGGACGAAAGTGATCGGCCACGTGGTGGTGCGTCGTCTGCTCCTCTCGGAACGCGACCGAATCGGGGTCGGAACGTTCCAGCCGAAAGACGAGAAGAATCAGGATTCGACCGAGCTGACCGGCGACATCAATTACCGGAAAATCGCCCAGTACGGTTCGGATTCCGACCCGCGCGCGTTTAACTTCGACGGCGAATTCAACATCGCCAACCGCGGGATCATTGAATTCGTCGAGGTCCTCAAACTCGACGTGGCGTTCTTGTACGACCTCTTGGGCGCGTCCCAGGAACACAAGGTGAAGCCGAAGAAGTTCCCGCAGACCGATATCGACGAAGTCATCATCGGGCACACCAACGAGCCGGAGTACAAAAAGCTTCAGAACAACGAGTTTATGGAAGCGCTCCGAGACCGGACGGTGAAAATCGATATTCCGTACATCACGAAACTCACGGAAGAGGTGAAGATCTATAAGAAGGATTACAACCTCAAGAAAATCAAAGCGAAGCACATCGCCCCCCACACGCTGGAAATGGCGGCGATGTGGGCGATTCTGACACGGCTGGAAGAGCCGAAAAAGGCGAACCTCACGCTTCTTCAGAAATTGAAGCTCTATGATGGAAAGAGCCTGGCCGGATTCACGGAAGAGAATATCCGCGAACTCCGTAAAGAATCGCAACGAGAGGGAATGGAAGGGATCTCGCCGCGATACATCCAGGACAAGATTTCGAACGCGCTCGTGGACGAGAAGAACGAGGCGTGCGTCAATCCGTTCATGGTTCTCAATGAACTGGAAGCGGGATTGAAACATCACTCGCTCATCGCGAACGAGGATATGCGCAAGCGTTTCCGCGAGCTGATCAGCACCGTCAAGCAGGAATACGAAGATATCGTCAAAAACGAAGTGCAGCGGGCGATATCCGCCGATGAGGACTCGATCTCCAAACTCTGCGGGAATTACATCGACAACGTCAAAGCGTACACGCAGCGGGAGAAGGTGCGGAACAAATACACCGGAACGACCGAGGAACCGGATGAGCGCCTGATGCGGTCGATCGAGGAGAAAATCGACATTCCGGAATCGAGAAAAGACGATTTCCGCCGGGAGATCATGAACTACATCGGCGCGCTGGCGCTGGACGGCAAGACGTTCACTTACAAGACCAACGAACGGCTGCATAAGGCGTTGGAGCTCAAACTCTTCGAGGACCAGAAAGATTCGATCAAGCTGACCAGCTTGGTGTCGTCCGTCGTGGATAAGGATACGCAGGAGAAAATCGACGTCGTTAAGAAGCGAATGATCAATAACTACGGTTATTGCGACACCTGTTCAACCGACGTTTTAAACTTCGTGGCGTCGATTTTCGCCCGTGGGGACATTAAGGCCGAACGCTAACGGACAATAATGGAAACGAAACGCCTAGCTTTTCGCAGATCAAGAAGGACGCGCACGGACGGACCGGAGCATACCGATAAACGTATGTGAGGACCGCCCGTACGCGTCCGACGCAGAGCTGCGGAAAGATCGGCGTTTCCATCAACCATGGCATTGAAGATAGATAACGACTACAACCGCTTTAAGCAGATTGTTCGCGGCAAAATCAAACGCGACCTTCGGAAATATATGTCTTCCGGAGAGATGATCGGAAAGAAGGGAAAGGATCTCGTTTCGATCCCCATTTCTCGCATCGACATCCCTCATTTTTCGCATAATCCCCGGAAGATGGGCGGCGTGGGCCAAGGCGAGGGCGAGGTGGGAACAGTCCTCGGGCCCGGTGATCCGAAGGACGGCTCCGGGCAGGCCGGTTCTCTTCCCGGCCATCACATTCTGGAGGTCGACGTATCGCTCGACGAGCTGGCCCGAATTCTGGCGGAAGAACTCGAACTTCCCAAAATTGAACCCAAAGGACAGCGGAAGAACATCACCAGCCACAAAGAGAAATATTCCGGCATTCATCGCGCGGGTCCTGAGTCCCTCCGCCATTTCAAGCGAACGTTCAAGCATGCGCTCCGGCGCCAGATCGCGACCGGCCAGTACGATCCGGACAATCCGGTCATCGTCCCGGTTCGAGAGGACAAACGATATCGCTCTTGGAAACTCGTCCCGCAACCGGTCTCCAATGCGCTCATTATTTATGTGATGGACGTTTCCGGCTCGATGGGGACCGAGCAAAAGGAAATCGTGCGCACGGAGAGCTTTTGGATCGACACCTGGCTTCGAAGCCAGTACCGCGGCCTGGAGTCGAGATACATCATTCACGACGCGACCGCGCGGGAAGTCGACAGCGATACGTTCTACCACACGCGCGAGTCGGGCGGCACGATCATCTCCTCGGCGTACAAACTGTGCGACCGACTGATCAGCGAGGAATACGATTTTTCCGAGTGGAACATCTACGTGTTTCATTTTTCGGACGGCGACAATTGGTCGGGCGAGGATACGGCCCTTTGCCTGCAAATTCTCCGCGACCGGATTTTGTCGAGGGTCAATCTCTTCTGTTACGGCCAGGTGGAGTCCCAATACGGCTCGGGTCAGTTCCTCAAAGACCTTCACGAGCACATGGAAGGCAGCGAGAATCTGATTACGTCCAAAATCGACAGCCGCGAGGATATTTACGATTCGATCAAGACGTTTCTCGGGAAGGGAAAATAGTGGCCGACCTGATGATTCAGCTGATCAAGGTCCGCGAGGAGATCGAGAAATACGCGCGCGATTTCGGCCTCGATTTCTACCCCGTCATCTTCGAGGTCCTCGAATACGACGAAATGAACCAGGTGGCGGCGTTCGGCGGGTTTCCCACCCGATATCCCCATTGGTCGTTCGGCATGGAATACGAACAACTTTCAAAAGGCTACGAGTTCGGCCTTTCGAAAATCTATGAGATGGTGATCAACAACAACCCCTGTTACTCCTACCTGCTCAAATCCAATCCCTTGGTCGACCAGAAGCTGGTCATGGCGCACGTCTACGCGCACTGCGACTTTTTCAAAAACAACGCCTATTTCGTCCACACCAACCGGAAGATGATCGACGAAATGGCGAATCACGGCACGCGGATTCGCCGTTACATCGATAGATTCGGCTTTGAACCGGTGGAACAATTTCTGGATGTCTGTCTTTCCCTCGACAACTTGATCGATCATCACTCCACGGCGATCGTCCGCCCCTATGCCGATCCTCACCAACCGGACGCGAGCGATGAAGAGGAAGAACGCGCCGTCCGGCCGGTGGTACCTCGCCTCAAGAGCAAAGATTACATGGACACGTACATCAATCCGCAGGAATTCATGGATTTTCAGAAGAAGAAAATCGAGGATCGGCGCAAAGTGCAGTTGAAGTTTCCCGCTTCGCCGGTACGGGACGTCATGCTTTTTTTGATCGATCACGCTCCGCTGACCCGTTGGCAGCGGGACATTCTTTCGTTCATCCGAGAAGAGGCTTACTACTTTTCGCCCCAGGCCCAGACCAAAATCATGAACGAGGGGTGGGCAAGCTACTGGCATTCCACCATCATGACGCAGAAAGCTTTGAGAGGTTCCGAATTGATCGACTACGCCGATCACCACTCGGGAACGTTGGCCACGAGTCCCGGCCGACTCAACCCGTATAAACTCGGAATCGAGCTCTTCCGCGACATTGAAGACCGCTGGAACAAAGGGAAATTCGGAAAAGAATTCGACGACTGCACCAGCCTGGTCGGAAAAAAGAACTGGGACAGGAAACTTGGGTTGGGACGACAGAAAATCTTCGAAGTGCGCCGCGTGTACAACGACATCACGTTCCTCGACACGTTCTTGACCGAGGAGTTCTGTTTCAATCAGAAGCTCTTCTCCTTCGATTTCAACCCGCAGACCGGAAATTATGAAATCGCTTCGCGGGAGTTCCAGCAGATCAAAAAGAAGGTTCTCTTTTCCCTGACCAACCTGGGACAGCCGATTGTTTACGTCGAGGACGGGAATTTCGAAAACCGAGGGGAAATCCTCTTGCGCCATAAGCACGAAGGCATGGACCTTCGAATCGACTGGGCGCGCGACACGCTCAAAAACATCCAGACCGTATGGAAGCGCCCCGTTCATCTCTTGACCGTCATGGATGGAAAAGGGAAGCTTCTCGGCTTCGATGGAAAAGAATTTTCGGAACGAAACACCGGCACCGAAGATGCGGCCTTGGAGGCGTAAACGCGCCATCTCTCTCCTTTGGGGGCCCCTCCCCCTTTTTTTTCTGGCTCCCGTCGCCGCCTCTACGCTCGTAGACCAAACGGTCGCCGTCGTAGGCAAAAGGGTCCTGACGTTGCATGACGTGGAAGTCGATTACGTGCTCTCCCATGTCGCCGATAAAGAACGCCTCCCGACGGTGGGCGATATTCGCTCCGATCCGAATACCTTCGATCGGGCCCTGCGAACTCTCGTCAGCAAAGCCCTGATTCAGAACTATGTGGAAAACACCGGACTCCTTCTAAAAGCTCCTCCGGAAAAAATCGCTCGAACGAAAGCCGATCTGCGCAGGTTGTTTTCTTCGGAACCCGATATGAATGATTTTTTATCCCGAAATGGAATCGAGCCGAGCGACGTCGACCGATTTGCGGCGGAGCACGCCCGATCGGAACAGTTCATGGAGGAACATGTGGCGGGGCGCGTGACGTTGAATGAAGCGGAAATGCGGGCTTTTTACGACCGCGAAAAAAACAGCCGTTTTCTTGGCAAATCGTACGAAAACGTAGAAAACTTGGTGCGCACTCAACTCCTGCGGGAGAAGATCAAAAAGGAATTTGAGAAATGGCGCGACACCGAGATGCGGCGGACCGATATCGTATTGCTCCCCGTGGATCTTCCCCAAAAGGGTTAGCGGCGTTCGCCTTTTCTCCTCTCCGTCCGGATGATGTCGGGCGGATCTCCGAAATTGAAAAACTCTGTTTTCGATACCCTTGGTCGCGGCAATCCTTTGAAGAGGTCGTGCAAAGCCGGACGTTCGGGACCATCGCCGCTCGAGATCGCGGCGATACCGTCATCGGTTACATTATCTTTTCGGAAGTGGTCGATGAACTGCACGTTCTTAACGTCGCCGTTCACCCCGAGTACCGCAGGCGCGGGATCGCCACGGCTCTTCTGACGTCACTGCACAAAATGGCGCTTGAGCGGGGGAGGGCGTTCGCTTATCTGGAGGTTCGGGAATCCAACAAGGCGGCCCAGGCGTTGTACCTGAAGTTCGGTTACAAGCCTCTCACGAAACGAAAGGCGTACTATTCGGATAATCATGAGGACGCGGTCATCATGACGGCGCCGCTGAAAAAGAGGTTTTTTTCCCGATGAGCACGAGGGCGAAAGAGTGGGTCGGCGTCGTCACCGGCAAGAGAGAGGCGGGGGGGTTTCATGTCCTGACGCTTCGGCTTCCGGCGGCGTTTCCGAACGCACCGGCGGGCACTTTCTTGATGCTCTCCGTCGGTCATGAACCGGAAACGCTTCTCCGAAGGCCGATGGCGTTTTACGACATCCGCAAAGCGCGGCGCGGCACCGCCGTCGATATTCTCTATGCGATCGTCGGCAAAGGAACAAAGGAAATGACCGCTCTCAAGAAGGGAACTCCGCTCTCGCTCCTCGGCCCGATCGGGAACCATTTTTCGAAACCTTCGGCCGACGAAGATGTAACGGTGGTGGCGGGAGGTGTGGGGATCGCTCCCTTCTTGTTGTGGGGCCGACAATCGACCTCGGCGCAAAGAAAACGGAGTCGTGTTCTTCTCGGCTTTCGAAATCGCAGCCAACTACCGATCGCAAAAGATTTTCGAAAGGTCGGCGTTCGGCCCGTTTGCGCCGTCGAAGGTGCTGGAGGAGATTTCCGAGGGACGGTCGTCGATCTCTTGGAGCAGGAACTCAGAAACTCGAAACCGGATCGAATCCTGACCTGCGGGCCCGAAATCATGATGCAGCGCGTATGCGACGCGGCCATGAAGAAAGGGATTCCCGTGGAACTTTCGTTGGAAACGAAGATGGGATGCGGTGTGGGAGCTTGTTTGAGCTGCGTCACCCCGTACCCGAAACGTGACGGTACCGCAGGCTATGCCCTCGCCTGCCAGGACGGTCCGATCTTTGTAACCCATTGAAATCGCATGGAAAGATCGATATACTTACGTTTCATCGGAAGAACGTCGATCTTTTTTTCAACCCCGACTAGGAGTTCTCGTGCGCCTATCCATCCGTACGAAATTGACCTTTGTTATTTTGATCCTCCTTCTCTTGTCCCTCGTCCCGGTAGCGTTCAAAGGAATGGATTTTTTCCGCTCGGACAAGGAGAAATCGCTTCAAGATTTTAACGCTCAAACAGTCGGAGTTCAGGCCCGTGAAATCGCGAAGGCTCTTCAATCTCGGCAGAGGTCGTTGACGGTGATGGCGTTCGCCGGTGGAGGAGACAATCTTCGTCCTGTTTTTGAGGCCCAGTTCCAACATGACTACTGGGTCGGGACATTCACTCTCGCAGGCTCCGCCCTGCAGCCGGGCAAAATTCTTCGACCAAAATCGAATGAGAGCGGGGAGAGCCCGGAAAAAATCGCGGCCGATCCCAATGTGATGCGGCGCCTGGAGAAACTACCCGTCGGGGAGATCCGTCTCATGCGCCGGATTCCGGAAAGCGGGCGGCCCTCGGTCCTCTTTGCCACGCGCCTCAACAACAACGTCTTCGGCATGACGCTTGGCCCGCCGGAGTCGCTTTACGATTATCGGTCGAAAACCAAGATCTATTCCGTGTACCTCATCGACGCGAACGGGGATTTGATCTTTCACAGTGATGCCGCTTCGCTTCCCAAGGGTGTTTCTTACAAATTTCATCCGCTCGTGGCTCTCCTCGGCCGAACGGGCGTGGATATCGGCGGAGCGACCGCCAATTACCGGGACCCGGCCGCGAACGAAAAGGTGATCGGCGCGTTCGCTCCGCTTGGGCTGGCCGATGCCGGACTCGTCGTGCAAATTCCCAAGAAAGCGGCGTTCGCGGCGGCCGGCGACCTGATCAGTCGCTTTATGTTCATGATCCTCTTGATCTTCACCGGAGCGGTGGCCATCGGACTCGTCTTCGCCGCATCCCTTACCCGTCCGATTCGAAAGCTCGCCGGCATGACGTCCAAAATCGGGAAAGGAGAATTCGAAGTGAATGTGACGATTTCATCGAAAGATGAGATCGGCGACCTGACGCGGGCATTCAACCAAATGGGCACGGAACTCAAGGAACGCGATGCACGCCTCGAACACGCGAAGAAACAGCTGATCCAATCGGAAAAGATGTCGGCCTTCGGGCAGATGAGCGCCGGCATCGCGCACGAAGTCAAGAATCCGCTGGCCGGGATTTTAGGATACGCCCAACTCGCGAAGAAAAAAGCGACGCCGGAAAGCGGCATGGACAAATATCTCGACATCATCGAAAAAGAGACGAAACGCTGCAAAGACATCGTAGAAAACCTGATGCGTTTTGCACGGCAGGAAAAGACGGAGTTTCTCGATTTCGACGTCAACCAAGCCGTTCGGGATTCCGTGGCGTTGGTGGACCATCAAGTCACCATCTCCGGGATCAAAATCGAACGGAACTTCTGCCCGGACGGAACAATCGCTCCGGTTTTCGGGAACGCCAACCAGATCCAGCAAGTTCTCACCAATCTGATGCTCAACGCCCAACAGGCGATGAAAGAGGCCGGTACGCTGACGGTAAGCACACGCAAAGGGGAGAACGGCTGGGCGGAGATTCTGGTCGCCGACACCGGTATGGGCATTCCAAAGGAAAACCTGGAGAAAATCTTCGAGCCTTTTTTCACCACCAAACCGGCCGGCCAAGGGACCGGACTGGGGCTGGCCGTAACGTTCGGAATCATTCGGAGCCATAATGGTGAAATAAAAGTTGGTAGCGAAGTCGGAAAGGGGACAACATTCACCGTACGGCTTCCCACCAAGGAGGCGCCGGCGAAAGATGGGTAAGAACCCCTTTAACGTACTGGTCGCGGACGACGAAGAGTCGCTCCGTGGAATTGTCACCGAAGTTCTGACCGACGGCGGTTATGCCGTAGACTCCGCGATCAACGGCAAACAAGCTCTCGAAATGGTCAAGGGGGAGAAGCAGTACCACGTCGTCATTACGGACATTCGAATGCCGGAAATGACCGGCATCGAGCTCCTCGAAAAAATCAAAGAACACGACCCGACGATTCAGGTGGTCATCATGACGAGCCACGGCTCCCTCGATACGGCCATCAAGGCGATCCGGCTCGGAGCTTATGACTATCTCACGAAGCCGTTTGAGGACCTCGACGTGATTACGACCGTCATCAACCGAACGGTCGAAAAACTCCGCCTCGAACGGGAAGTCAAACGCCTCGTCGACGAACTGAAACGGAGAAATGAGGACGTCGAAGCGCTTTACGATTGCACCGCTCAGCTGGCCACAACGTTGGACGGAGAAGAGATTCTCTCGAAGGCTACTTCTTTCTTCACACGCCTCGGCCGCAGCCCAAAAGCGATCTATTTCCTCTATGACGCCGAAAAGGAGGTTCTGGCCGGCTCTAAAGCCTTCGGCTGGAAAGAAGGAAAAATTGAAGACCTCACATTCGAATTGAAAGGGGCGAAATCGGTCGCAAACTATTTTAAGACGATCGACGACGACACGGAACTGAAAAAGCGGATGGCGCTGACCCCCGTTCCGGAACGGCTCTTGCTCCTGCCGTTGCATTCGGATGAAAAAATCGTCGGCGTTTTCGCCGTGACCAAGAACGAAGCGTGGGGTGCCGACGACCGCGCGCTTCTCACGCAATTCGCGGGGAACGTCTCTACACAGGTGGGGAAAGCGAAGCTGCACGATCGAGTGACCGCACTGGCCGTGCACGACGGCTTAACGGGCCTTTTCAATCATCGCTATTTCCAAAATTCGCTGCAGCAGGAATTGGAACGAGCCAAACGATTTAAAAAGAAATTCTGTCTCATCCTCTTCGACGTCGATCACTTCAAAAAATACAACGATATCAACGGCCACCCGATGGGAGACCGGCTTCTAAAGGGTGTGGCTCAGCTCATGATGGAGGCGATCCGCAAGATCGACGTCGCCGCCCGGTACGGCGGTGAAGAGTTCGTGATCATCACGGCGGAGACCGATCACAAAGGAACCATGATCTTGGCCGATCGATTGCGTGAAACGATCGCCAATCACCCGTTTCATAACCGAGAAAAGCAGCCGGACAAGATTGTGAGCGTCTCCATGGGTGTCGCCGAATACCCGACTCACGGTGAAACCAAAGAGCTTTTGATCGAGGCTGCCGACAAAGCCCTCTATCGCGCCAAAAAGGAAGGAAGAAACCGAGTTTTCTTGGCGTCCTGAGTCCGACATATCTTGATAGCCGGACGCCGCCGCATCCCGGCTGGCTGCGTTGCTCCTCCTCGGCGTACGGCCTCGCAAGTACGCCTTCGTCGTCGCGCCTTGCCATCCGGGCGCATCGACGTCCTTTGTTATCAAGCTACGTCGGACTCAGAACGCTAGCGGGAAAGTGATTTCTTGAGGACAACGATCTCGGTAATCTCGTCTTTCTCCACGACGAACGTAATCCCTTCCCCCAAGTAAAATTGCCGCCCCTTCGCCGATTTGCGCACAGTCCACGTTCCTTTTCCCACCAAAACATTTTCGGACGTGCCGACGCGAAGCTGATCCTCCGTGTGATCCACCCGATTCCGAACGAAAATTTCGTTTAGTTTCCGGTCTTGCACGGTAAAGGCAAAACGGAGCCCGCGTTCGCGGTTTTCCCGAAAATCCCGTTCGGGCCTATAGCCGAGCGGAAGCAGAAATTCGTACGCTGGATCGATCGCGCGAGTCGGCGTGGATAGGCGAAGTCTCGAACGGACCGACTCGACGCCGGTTCCGATTTCAAACGCCCCAACCCTTTTGCCGGGTACGATCAAGTGATCGTCGCCGCCCACAATGGAATCTGCCGCCGGGTGATTTTTCGCCCTCTCTGGCCGTAAGCCGAGCTTCTGAAATACGGGTTGGGTGTCCGCTTCCACGGTCGTCGCAACGGTTCTCACCGGTTGCAAAACAGTTCGGCATTGCGCCCATCCGACGACGCCGGAGAAGCCGAGCCATACTAAGATCGCCGCCAGGAATGAGCGCGCCACACGGCCATGATACGGAAGGCGGCTCTCCGCCGTCAAAATCATTGACGGAAAGCTCCTCGCTCGTTAGGAATAATCAGAGGAAGTCGTCGTCTGTTGGTTTTTGTTTGGTTTTCGGGAGGAAGTTCATGGCGCAGGGCAAGGTGAAGTGGTTTAACGACAGCAAAGGTTTTGGTTTCATCATCCCCAACGACCAACCTAAGGACGTGTTTGTTCATTTCTCGGCGATTCTGGGCGAGGGCTTTAAGACCCTCCGAGAGGGCGAAGAAGTCATCTTCGATGTCTCCGAAGGGCCGAAAGGGTTGTTCGCCGTCAACGTGACTCGGTCGAGTAATACCACCCAATAATCCCCGAAGCTTTCGTTTCTCGGCTTGCACTGTAACCCGGCAACCGTAAAATACGGTCCGTGGTGTCGGGTGGAAAATTCCATCTCGTTTTCTCCGCGACGGGAAGCCGAAAAAACGCGCGAAAGATCGCCCAAATGCTGGTGGATCGGCGTTTGGCCGCATGTGTCAACATCGTGCCCGGAGTCCAGTCCCTTTTTCGATGGAAGGGGAAACGGCGGGATGAGCGGGAATGTTTGATCTTGATCAAGACACGAAAGAGCCTGCTTCCCCAAATCGAACGAGCACTCCGGAAATATCATGCGTATGAGCTGCCGGAATTGATTAGCTTGCCCCTGGGGAAAGGTTCTGCTTTGTATCTTGAGTGGATCGCCCAATCGACCTCGAAAAGCGAAAGGAAGTGAACGATGCCAAGAATCGGAGTCTTGACCGGCGGCGGTGATGCTCCCGGCTTGAATGCCGCGATCCGCGCGATTGTTCGAACGGCGGCGACGCATAAGATCGATGTCCTTGGAATTCGCCTCGGTTGGAAAGGGTTGCTGACGAACGACACCATGCCTTTGACCCTGGATCGTATCGACGAACTTCTTTATCGGGGCGGGACGGTTCTCGGCACATCCCGCACGAATCCGTATAAAGAAAAGGACGGACCCGGCCAAGTTCGAAAAACGCTGGCTTCAAATCATCTGGATGCGCTGATCGCGATGGGCGGAGAGGACACGATCGGCGTAGCGGCCAAATTATTTGCGGAGGGCTTGCCGATCGTCGGCGTTCCCAAGACGATCGACAACGACCTGGACGCCACGCAGTTTACGATCGGCTTTCACACGGCCCTCGACATTGTCACGGAGGCGATGGACCGCCTTCGAACTACGGCGGAATCCCACGACCGCGTCATGATCGTGGAGATCATGGGCCGACACGCCGGTTGGCTGGCGGCGTACGCCGGAATCGCAGGCGGCGCCGACGCCGTCTTGGTCCCGGAGTTCCCGACAAAACTTCAGGACCTCTGCAATATCCTCCGCAAATGCCGTGACCGCGGAAAAAACTATTGCCTAATAGCCGTGGCGGAAGGAGCCGAGGTGATCGGCGAAAACGGCGAGAAAATCTCGAGCCAGTCCGAAGCGCCCGTGGATGCGTTCGGCCACGTGCAGTTGGGAGGCATTGCCGATCGCCTGAAGGACCTCGTGAAGAAAAAAACCGGCTACGACACCCGCTCGACTATCCTCGGACACGTCCAGCGGGGCGGTTCGCCCACGGCGTTCGATCGGATCTTGGCGACGGCATTCGGTGTAAGAGCTGTGGAGTTGGTGAAAAAGAAGGAGTTCGGAAAAATGCCGGCGCTGGTGGGCGGCCAGATCACGGCCGTTCCGCTGTCGGATGCCGTAGCCCGGTTGAAAACGCTTACTCCGGAAGTGTACCAGCTCGCGCAGGTATTTTTTGGCTAAGTGGCTGATTCAGCTTTCGGCGGCCACCGTTCTTCTCGCCGTCGGAATCCAGTTTGCCGAGCGCTATTTCAGTCCTCCGGTCCGCCTCGGCCTCTCTGTCGTCTTCGGCCTGATATGGGTGATCGCGGGACTCAAAGCGGTTCTTCTGCGATCCAAAGGGATCCAGGGATCGTATGCGGCGGTCGAGCGAAACATACGGATCATCGGAATTCTCCTCTTGGTCTTCGGCCTCTTATGGATAGGGGTTTCCTACTATCAGTTTGAGTCCCAAGCTAAACAAATAGAATCTCGGACGTTGGACCTAAAAGCGAATTGATTTCGCTCAACATGGAGTCCGACGGCGCCACGGCAAATTCCCTGGAAAGGGCCAATACAGTCTCCGACTTCCCCGGCAAGCGCAGATGAAGAACGGTCGAGCAGTCCCCCTTGTGGCGGACAAACAGTTCTTTCAAATCCCGAAGTTTGGAATCCGGAACGACCGAAGCGTCCAACGCGATATGAATCGTCCCGGAAAAGAGCTGGGCCGCGTCCTCCAGCCTCGCCGCTTGCGTGGCGATGATCTTGGCCTGCTCTTCGCCGATGTCGACCTTCCCGATGACGAAGATCGGCGCATCGCCTTTAAATACGGCGTTCGTCTGACGGTACAAATCCGAAAAAATGACGAGTTCCACGCTCCCGGAAAGATCTTCGAGCGTGGCGAACGCCATTCGGTCCCCTTTTCGGGTTGTGATCTCCTTGAGCGATCCCACGATCCCGCCGATTCGAACCGTCGATTGGTCGCGAAGCTCGCTTAGCCGCCCGGTGTCGGCGTTGGCGTATCGTCGAAGCGTGTCGGTGTACTTCAGAAGGGGATGCCCGGTGACGTAAAATCCGACGGACTCCTTTTCCCCTCGCAATCGCTCCAATTCGTCCCATTCCCCCGCGCGTACATAGGACATCTTCGGCAACACCTTGGGCGTTCCGGCTCCGAACAAGTTTTCCTGTCCCACGGCCCGGTCGCGCTGGGCCTGTTGAGCCGCGTCCATGGCAAGTTCCACGGTGGCGGTCATCTCGGCCCGCCGGCCCCCCGTGGAATCCAGCGCCCCGCACTTGATCAGGGATTCGATGACCCGTTTGTTCGCGCGGCGGAGGTCGACCCGGCGGCAAAAGTCGAAGAGGTCGACAAAAGGTCCTCCGCTGTCCCGAGCGTTTATAATCGCTTCGATGGCACCCTCGCCCACGTTCTTCACACCCGCCAAACCGAAGCGAATCCTCCCTTCCAGAACGGAGAAGTCGAGCTGACTCTCATTTACGTCGGGGGCGAGCACTTCAATTTCATTTGCGCGGCAATCGGCCAACAGAACGACGATTCGGTCCGTATTGTCGCGATCAATCGACAGACAGGCCGCCATAAACTCCACGGGATAGTGCGTCTTGAAATACGCTGTTTGATAGGAGATCAGAGCGTACGCGGCGGAATGGGATTTGTTAAACCCATACCCGGCGAATTTTGCCATTAAATCGAAAATCTTTTTGGCCTTCGTCTCAGGAATCTTGTTTTTCTCGCACCCTTCCAGAAAACGCGCTTCCTGGTTCGCCATTTCTTCGGGATTTTTCTTTCCCATAGCGCGCCGCAAAAGATCGGCTTCTCCCAACGTGTAATTCGCCAGCGCCGACGCGATCTGCATGACCTGTTCCTGATAAAGAATAACGCCGTACGTATCCTTGAGAATCGGCTCCAGTTGCGGAAGGTCGTACACGATGGGAATTCGGCCATGCTTGCGGTTGATAAAATCCTCCACCATGCCCGAGCCGAGCGGGCCGGGCCGATAGAGGGCGACCAGCGCGATAATGTCCTCAAAAGAAGAGGGTTTGAGTTTGACCACCAGGTCGCGCATCCCGGACGATTCCAGCTGGAAGATGCCTTGCGTGTCGGCCCGGCGGAGGAGTTCGTAAACCTTCGAATCGGCCATGTCGAGGTGCAACAGATCGATTTTCACGCCGTGAGCCGTTTCAATGAGCTTCACGGCACGTTGGAGAAGCGTCAGCGTCTTGAGGCCGAGAAAATCGAACTTGATGAGACCGATCTTCTCCACCCCTTTCATGTCCCACTGCGTGACGACCTCGTCATGCTGGCCTCGATAGAGCGGAACATGCTCCACCAAAGGCCGATCGTCGGAAATCACAACGCCCGCGGCGTGTACGGAAGCGTGCCGCGTCATCCCTTCCAACGCCACGGCCACGGTCAAAAGCTCGTCGATCCGCGGATCTTTTTTGCGAAGCTCCGCGAATTGCGGTTCCTGTTCGAAAGATTCTTCCAGCGTGACGTTCAAGACCGCCGGAACCATCTTCGCCACTCGATCCACTTCGCCGTACGCTAAACCCATCGCTCGCCCCACGTCGCGAATCACGGCTCCC